>CAZJIN010000314.1:794-4116 GCA_964545955.1 uncultured Sediminispirochaeta sp. | reverse complement strand
GCCGAACCCATTCGCCGTCCGCCTCACGGTAGTTTCCGGTCACGAGGGCTTCCGCCCTCACCCGAAGGTATTCGGCAACTCGCTTCAGTCCTGAATTGTCTTCCCGAGAAGGGAAGTCGTCCGCCCGCCCGGCAGATGAACCGGCCGGTTTCGGGACGCCGCCCCCTTCGCCCCCGACGGCTATCTCATCCTCGAGTAAGCCCGCAGCCTCGTCCAGGGCGTCGAAGACCTCCGCCAGCTTCTCCGCGTAGATTCTGTGATAGGGAACTCCATAAAGCCCGCCTTCTTCATCCCTTCGAATCACGGTGGTGGGACCCTCGAAAGCCTCACGCTCCTCCTTTTCGCGTGAGCCAAGTTCCGCCGTGAATTCCCCCTCCGTCATATCCGGCGGATAAAAACTGCACCCCGGGGCACGGTCAGGAATCTCCGGATCATAACTCTTGAAATCCTCCACCGGGTACCAGGGACCCTGAAAACGACGGTAAAACTCGCCCAGGGTATCTCGACGGGATTGTTTTTTTAGAATATCCGCGATCCGCTCCTCGTCCTGCTGGGCAAGAAAAATCTCATGGATCCGGTCCATCGCCTCCCTGATCTGGGGCAGTGCTCTTTTCACCGCCGGAGAGAGGGCAAGGTCCTCCGATCTGAGTCGGACCGTTTTGTATGAATCGAGAATAGTTCGCAGCTGCTCGTCTGTGGTGTTCAAGAAGTCCTTCCTTTTAAGTTATCTTAAATATGTGACCAGTATTTACTGTAAAAAAGCTCAAGCTTGCGTTTCGTCTCCAGGGGAAAACATCCAGAATCGGTTACGATAGCATCCGCAGCGGCACTGTGGGCGGGGGTTTCCCTGTCTTCGTCGATTCGGGAAATAATCTTCGGAAGATATGCCTTAATGTCGCCCGTGTTCTGTTTCATATTTTCTAGGACCATCCCCGCTGTGACCGACTTCTGTTCTTCATTCCAGGAATCAAAATCCGTGGACATAGCCACCATGCCATAGGAAATCTCAGCCTCCCGGGCGAGCATAACCTCCGGCACGGCGGTCATGCCGATCACCCCGGCTCCCCAACTTTTGTACAGCTTGCTTTCAGCACGGGTCGAAAACATCGGCCCCTCCATACTCAGATACACCTCATTCTTGTGAACCCGATGCCCCGATTCTTTTACGGTAGTGTAAAGGAGGGAACTCAAATAGGAGCAAAAGGGTTCCGCGAAGGAGACATGCCCGGCGATTCCCTCACCGAAAAATGACTGCACCCGATGTCTCGTCCGATCTATAATCTGGGAAGGTATAATAAAGTCACACGGGGCGATCTCCTCCTTGAGACTGCCCACCGCAGATATACCGATGATAAAGCGGACCCCCAGATATTTTAACGCCCATATATTGGCCCGATGGGGGATCTCCGTCGGGAGCAGGGTGTGTCCTTTTCCATGTCTCGGCAGAAAGGCCATCGCCTTTTCACCGAGTTTGAGGATCGAGATCTCATCCGAGGGAATCCCAAAAGGGGTGGTCAGCTTGATCTTGTTCAGCAGGGTCGCCCCCTCCAGCTTATAGATCCCCGACCCGCCGATCACCGCTATCTTCGCCTGATCCATAACGCGCCTCCTTTTTAGATGGCTACCTCCCTATTTTAGCATAGCCCCGTGATTTAGGCAAAAATTCCGTCTTGGATACAGCGGCTTTCCCGTGTATAGTGGGAACCAGGAGGAACACCTATGAACAACCTTATGGAGAGCTTCAGTTTTATCCTGCCTACGGAAATTCGCTATGGTGAAAAATCGACCGACGATCTGCCCAAAGAACTGTCCCGTCGGAATATAGACTCCGTCCTGCTCGTGACCGATCCGGGAATCATGGAACAGTCCTTTGCCGCCGGAATTCTGAAGAGTCTCGAGGATGCGCGTATTGAAGTCCGGATCTACGATCGGGTGGAAGCCAACCCAAAGGACCGAAACGTGGAGGAAGCCGCCGGTATAGCCCGTGATCACAAGGTGAAAGCCCTCGTCGCCCTTGGCGGCGGCAGTCCCATCGACTGTGCCAAAGCCGCGAGTGTGGCCGCAACCCACCCGGGAAACGTTAGAGACTTTGAAGACCGCAGTCTTATTTCCGGCAATCCTCTCCCCCTTTTCACCATTCCCACCACTGCCGGGACCGGGAGCGAGGTGACCTTCAGTTCGGTTATCACCGATACCCGTGAACACTTCAAGTTCACCGTCAAGTCGCCCCGTATTGCACCTCGCATCGCCTTCATCGATCCGCTTCTCACCCACTCCATGCCGTCCGGTCTAACCGCGGCCACCGGAATGGACGCGCTCACCCACGCCGTGGAAGCCTATACCGCCCGTGTCGCCACCCCTCTCTCCGACGCAGCGGCCCTGTATGCCGTGGAGCTTATCACAAGCCACCTTGAGAAGGCGGTCTCAGAACCTGACAATCCCGAAGCCAGGGCAGGCATGATGACCGGCAGCCTCCTGGCCGGTATCGCCTTCAGTCATTCCGACGTGGCATCGGTTCACTGTCTCGCCGAAGCCCTCGGAGGAAAATACGATGCTCCCCATGGCGCCTGCAACGCCGTCGCCCTGCCGGTTCTGATGGAGTACAATCTTGATTTTACAGTTGAACGCTATGCCCGGATTGCACGAGCCATGGGTCTGGCCTTCACATCCCCTGAAGAGGGGGCTCACCAGGCTGTGGATCGAACGAAACAGCTGGCCCGGGACGTAGGACTTCCGACATTCCGCAGCCTCGGCGTACGGGAGGAGGATTTCCGTGAACTCGCGGACAATTCCGCGCGAAACGGCTCCAATGCCGACAACCCCCGTCCGATGAGCAGTGACGACTATATGGAAGTCTTAAAGATTCTCTACGAAATCTGAAAACCTACTTCACCTCAGCAATTCAAAATGTGGAAGTCTATTCAGACTTCTACAGCTGGAATTGCTGTCTCTATCTTTTGAATTGCTGTTCAGACATCTATTTTCTTATGCGCCGACGCTTTCCAAAACTTCCGACCCCCCAACCCAGTACAAAACCGATCAGGATCATTACGACAAAAAGAATTGAGCGAGACATTGAAACAGTCCATCCGAGAAAGGCGACCTCCACGACCTGCACATTCTGCATGATAAAAATCACCGCCAGAACTCCAAAGATTATTCCAATAATGAATTTAAGCATAACGCCTCCTTTCCTGAAGTATACCAGTTTTTTTAAAAAAAATAACCGGCCTTGCGGGCACGGCGCTCTTAGGCGTGATTCCCTGACAAGGGTCATGCACGCCCGATTTTCTTTCACGCGCGTCCTCCTCATCCTCATCCA
>CAZJIN010000314.1:0-784 GCA_964545955.1 uncultured Sediminispirochaeta sp. | reverse complement strand
CATCTCCACAGCCAGTTTCCTTGAATTGCTGTTGTGAATTGCTCGGAATAGGGGTACAATAAATTCAAAGAAAAAAACCAGGAGGAAAAACATGGACTTAGAGCTTTCCGACGGCACACTGATTGACAACCCGGGACAATCGGATATCGATGAAGCCATTTCGAGGATCGGATCAGGCCTTGATCATTGCATTCTCGGTGAGGGAGACAGCTATATCCAGACGGCGGGTGGAACGGATGGGTTCCTCGTCGAGTACAGTTCGGAAGGGCAATTATTCGAAAGCAACAGCGGCAAGTTATCCTCACAACAGGTGAAAGAGATCTTTCATGACTATCTCGCCGGTGGAAGCAAATGGAAGACTATGGTTCCCTTCCAGCCTCAGGATATCGGAGAAGCCGAGCCTTCGGGTTCCAGGGGCGCCGGAATCGGCGGTGGGGGTAACCAACAGTCCGTTACCCCGGGTTCCCTCAAGGATACCTTCACGGGGGCGGCGAAACAGGAAGCGGTCAACAGTGTCTCCTACATGATTCGCCGTATCGTTCGAAGGTTTATGCGCAAAATATTTTAGTGATATGAAAAAAAGATATTTGTTCCTCCCGACGGTCCTACTTTTCACCGTGGGAGGAATACTCTTCGCAGAAGAACTATCGGGGAAGCTCAGCCAACTCAGTTGCAAGGACTACGCGGGTCATGTGTATCATGCTTCTTCGAGCCTGGAGTCGGAGGGAAACTACACCCTCGGGCCTTACGGAATGCACCTGCTTTTTGACGGAGATACCTATAC
>CAZJIN010000313.1:0-4126 GCA_964545955.1 uncultured Sediminispirochaeta sp. | reverse complement strand
CCATGGTCGTCGAGCCAGTCGGTTAGAGCCTCAAATACCTCTGCCTTGCCCGGTTCATTGTGAATCTCATGATACATACCTTCGAACATACGCAGTGTTTTGTCCGTAGACGCGGCCAGTGAATGTAACGTTTTGATGTTGGAGATAGGTACAACTATGTCTTCACTGCCGTGCAGGAGGAGAAGGGGAAGGGTAATCCCCTGCAGTAGTTCATCGTTAAGCATTTCCCCGGCCCTGAGAATTTCAGCACCCATCTTGATCTTTAGTTTATCGCTGTAGACCAGGGGATCATCCCTATACGCCTGTACCACCGCCGGATCATGACAGAGGTCTTCCGGGGGAAAATCTTTGAGTTTAAAGGAGGGGAAGATTCCGGATAAGAATCGGGTCGCCTTCCGTTCAAAACCCGTGCTTTGGTTTTGCGGTCTGACAAGGGGTGCCGAAAGTATCAGACCTTTCAACTTTTGCTGCATTTTTGAGCTTGTGAGCAGGGCAATGGCCCCTCCCATACTGTGACCGTATATAAAAAGAGGGGTGCCCTTCCCCGCGGGAATCACCGTATCCTCTAGGAAAAACTTCAGGTCTTCCACGAAAAGTTCGAACCGGGGTACCTCGGACCTCTTGCCCTCCGACTGTCCGTGTCCATAATGGTCTTCTGCCCAGACATCAAAGCCCTTTTTATTCAAAACATTGGCCAGTTCAGAGTATCGATCGCCATGTTCGGCATACCCATGTACTACAACCATTGTTCCGCGGCTGTTCTTGTCGGCTTTCCATACACGGTAATACCTGCGTGAACCATCGTTCCCATTAAAAAAACCATTTTCCATAACTTTTAAGTCCTTTCGCGCAAATTATTTTGAAGCAAGTATATCTCAAAGATCAATTAGTAACAATTCCATTGAGACAGATTAGTCTGTTGAGCATTCATCGATAGTTCCTCGAGACGAAGAAACACCTGACTATTTTATCGGTATATTGTTGCTATCTGGTGCTTTATAGGTTCCAATTGAAATATTTAGAACAGGAAAATGTTCTATTCTAATTTATAGTAAATCTAAAAAATATATAATATAGTTCTTGTTGTCATAACATATTGTACTATATCAATTTAATTTATATACGCTATTGACTTTTGATAAAATATTTAATATGATTGTATAGTTATCAAGTATAAACTATTTTTTAAAACGAAATAACTCATAGAGTTATAAACTGTAAGAGGGAGAAATATGGAGGATTCTGTTAAAATAAAGGTCGAAAATGTGTTCAAAATTTTCGGTCCTAACCCGAAAAAGGCTTTTCCTCTCATCGAAGAAGGAAAGGACCGCAGCGAAATCCTGGCAAAAACCGGGAATGTAGTGGCGGTACGCGGGGTGAGTTTTGAAATAAAGAAAAAAGAAACATTTGTAATCATGGGTCTATCCGGAAGTGGAAAGTCCACATTGATTCGATGTTTAAATCGTCTGATCGATCCTACCACCGGTAGCATATTTATCGACGGCAAGGATGTCACAAAAATGGACAAGGAGCAGCTAAAGGAGACCCGGCGTTACACGATGTCGATGGTTTTCCAGCATTTCGGGCTCCTTCCCCACCGTAGTGTGGTCGGCAACGTGGAGTTCGGTCTTGAGATCAGCGGTATGGAGAAGGAAGAGCGGAATAAAAAAGCCATGTCCGCGATTGAGCTGGTCGGTTTGAAGGGCTATGAAAAAAGCCTGCCCGAGGAGTTGTCCGGTGGTATGCAGCAGAGAGTCGGTCTTGCAAGGGCGCTTGCCAATGATCCTGAAGTGCTTCTGATGGATGAGGCCTTCAGCGCCCTTGACCCGTTGATCAGAAATCAGATGCAGGACGAACTCCTGGAGTTGCAGGCTAAAATGCACAAAACCATCGTGTTTATCACCCATGATCTCGATGAAGCTCTGAAGCTGGGCGACAGAATCCTGATTCTCGGACCGGACGGAACGTCACGTCAGCTGGGGACACCTGAAGAGATTCTTTCGGATCCCGCGGATGAGTATGTGGCGAAGTTTGTGGAAAAGGTCGACAAGACGAAGGTCATCACCGTTTCTTCCATCATGAGAAAGCCTCCGGTCGTAACAGCACCGAAGGACGGACCCGGAGCGGCGAGCCGTACCATGGAAAAAAGCGGTATATCGAGTATTTTTGTAGTTGATTCGGATAGATATCTGAAGGGACTTGTGAGAATTGACGACACCGTGCGTTTGCAAAAGAAGAAGGAACGCGATCTCGAACCGATTATGATAAAAGATCTGTATACCGCGTATGAGGATACCCCGATTTCCGATCTCCTCTCTACAGCTCTCTCGACGAAATACCCGATTGCGGTAATCGACAAGGATCACAAATTCAAAGGAATAGTTGATCGTGCCGCTATCATCAACGAGGTGAGCGAAGATGCGGAAGATGTTGACTCTCCAATGCACTTCTCTCAGATGGAAGAGAATATGAGCAATGGTGAATCGGAATAAGGAGGAACTAGGGAATGGAACTAAATGAAATTTTTAATATAGGTGGGGCTTTTGAAAGTGTAATCGACTGGCTCACCGAGAATCTGGATGGCTTCTTTGATTTGGTCGCCAATGTGATTGATTCACTTTTGACGAGTTTTTTCAACCTCCTCATGATACCCCATGCGTTTATTATGATAGCGCTTTTTGGGGGTATCGCGTGGTGGATAGCGAAGAAAGGAGTGGGCATATTTACGCTGCTCGGGTTTTTCCTGATATTTGCCATGGGACTGTGGGAAGCTACGATGGAGACCCTTGCCCTGGTGCTCACCTCTGTGTTTATTGCCATATTGATCGCTATCCCAATCGGAATATGGGCAGCGAAAAAGGATACCGTTGAGGCTATTGTCAGACCAATCCTGGATTTTATGCAGACCCTGCCGGCTTTCGTATACCTGATCCCCGCGGTACTTTTCTTTCGACTTGGACCGGTACCGGGTGTTGTGGCGACATTGATCTTTTCGATGCCCGCCGCCGTTCGTCTGACCAACCTGGGAATACGTCAGGTACCCAAGGAGATCAAGGAAGCTTCGATATCCTTTGGCGCGACGGGTCGACAAATCCTGTTGAAGGCGGAACTACCCGTCGCGATCCCCACTATCATGGCGGGTGTCAACCAGACTATCATGCTGGCCCTTTCCATGGTGGTGATCGCCGGAATGATTGGAGCCGGTGGACTTGGAAATGAGGTTCTAAAGGGAATTACCCAGCTCAAGATTGACCTGGGTTTTGAGAGTGGAATAGCAATTGTTATTCTGGCCATCTTTCTGGACCGTGTTACCCAGGCCCTCGGAGTGGCAAGTCAAAAACAGAGCTGATAGTGGATATCGATGTGTTCAAAATGAGTAATGAATGTGGCGGTTCCTTTGGAGCCGTCTCGAGTAATGATATCAAAATTCAATTTTTTTTAAGGAGGAGATATGAAGATGACTAAAAAACTCTTTATTCTCGCCATCGTATTGATGGTAACAACAACTTTTGCTTTTGCAAATGGACAGCAGGAAGCTGCAGCAGAAACCGGTGAAGTAACCAAGACCGCGAACCTGGTCTATGTGAATTGGGAAGAGGGTATTGCGTATACCCATCTGGCGATGGTGGTCCTTGAGGACCTGATGGATTACGACGTAACTATCACCGCCGCCGATGTTGGTCCCGGATACACCGCTGTAGCACAGGGTGACCAGGATGCTTTCATGGAAACATGGCTACCTGTACTCCACAAGGATTACGTGGAACAGTATCGTGACAAAATCACCGACCTGGGCTATGTCTTTGAAGGAACCCAGAGCGGCCTTGTGGTTCCCACCTACATGGATATTACAACCATCTCCGAGATCAACGATATCGCCGACGAGCTTGGCGGTAAAATCACCGGAATTGATGCAGGCGCCGGGGTTATGCAGACGACCGAACAGGTAATCGGTTTGTACGATCTGAACGTTGACCTCATGGCATCAAGCGGCCCCGCGATGCAGGCAGCCCTTCAGAAGCCTGTTCAAAAAGAGGAACCCATTGTGGTGACCGCATGGACACCCCATTCCATGTTTGGTCGATGGGACCTCAGGTTTCTCGAACAGGACAAGGATAAAGTGTGG
>CAZJIN010000312.1:0-4138 GCA_964545955.1 uncultured Sediminispirochaeta sp. | reverse complement strand
TCCGATATCAAACTGCCGGTTCTGATCCATGATGCATGAACCGCCGGCCAGCTTTATCTTGATATTCTTCTTTTCCGCTCCCTTTTTTAACATATCATTAAAAAGCAGGGGGAGGCCGGTATCCGCAAAATATCCGGGAAGCTTCACCGCCTTTGTCTGATTTACCTTGGAATCGGGCAGGGCTACATGGATAAGTCCCGCCACCTTCTTCGTCGGATCATAGGCACACACCGCAACACAAGAACCAAGGGCATAGGTTTTCAGTTCATCTCCCGTACTCTTACTTACCTGCCACTCTCCAATGCCGATATCAAGACGCATTACTTCATCTCCCTCAAAAGACGTACAACCTCGGTTGTCATATCTTCAATTGATGCTAATTTTTCGGCGCCTCCGCATTGAAACGCCTCCTTCGGCATACCGAACACAACAGAAGTTCTCTCATCCTGGGCCAGGGTCCTCGCTCCGTTTTGCCTCATTGCCAGCATTCCCTCCGCGCCGTCACGTCCCATACCTGTGAGAATGACCCCGAGGGAGTTGCTTCCCGCGTGTTCGGCAATGGAATGAAAGAGGACATCCACCGAAGGGGCGTGGCCATTTACCTTCTCCCCTTCCCTGACTCGCACCAGGTACCGGCCTCCCGATCGAATCACCGTCATCTGCATACCCCCGGGAGCGATCAGGACCCTTCCCTTCAGAACACGATCGTGGTCTTCCGCTTCCTTCACCTCTACCCTGGAGATGGAGTGCAGCTTGTCGGCAAACATTTTCGTAAACTTCGGCGGCATATGCTGCACCACCACCGTACCCGGCATATCCGCGGGAAAGGCTTCAATCATGGTGCGAAGCGCAATGGTTCCGCCGGTGGAGGCACCGAGGCCCAACACCTTGTCGGTGGACCCGGTCAGTACATTTCCCACGGGCCGGAGGGCGACAGGGTTCCTGTGACCCTTCCAGCGCGACACATCTATGGTAGAGGCTATTTTGATTTTAGTGATTAGTTCATCAAGCATGTCTTCAAGTTTGTTTCCAAAACTGGTTGAGGGCTTCGCGACAAAATCAATGGCTCCGTAGTCGAGGGCTTCCAGGGTTACCTTGGCTCCCGGGGAGGTAAGAGCCGAGACCATCACCACGGGCACCGGATACTGGGGCATCAACCTGCGCAAAAACTCAACGCCGTCCATTCGCGGCATTTCAACATCCAGGGTAAGCACGCCGGGGTTCTGATATACTATCTTGTCTCTCGCAACATACACATCCGGTGCACTGCCAATTATTTCAATCTCCGGGTCCCTCGAAAGACCATCGGTGAGTATTTTTCGTGCCAGGGCGGAATCATCCACCACGAGGACCTTTATTCTGTGTTTGGCTGCGGGACTATTCATGGAAGCTCCTTTTTTACATAGAGAGCCGGCTTGACATAGCGAAAAGAGGGGTTCTCCCGTCCCAGTGTTTCGGAATGTCCGATAAAGAGGTATCCCCCGTCAACGAGAGAATTCGCAAATTTATGAACCAGCTCGTTCTTGGTGGGGGTGTCAAAGTAGATCATCACATTTCTGCAAAAGATCGTATGGAATTTTCTCTTGAAAGGAAAAACCTCACGCTTGAAGTTCAACCTTTTGAATATGATCATCTTTTTCAGTTCATCCTTTACCGTGTAACCTCCGGCTTCATTCACAGTGAAATACTTCATGAGAAGAGGTTTTGCCACCTGTTCGAGGCGTTCCTTCCCGTACACCCCCAGCATCGCCTTCTGGAGGGCTGTGCTCGAGATGTCGGTGGCCAGAATAGGCGGCCCCTCGGTGAAAAAATCCCGACCAAAGTATTCGGCGAGCATGATAGCCAGGGTATATGCCTCTTCCCCCGTGGCACACCCGGCACACCACAGACGGTAATCATGGCTTTTGGTGCTCTTCAACTGCGCCGCGATATCCGGAAGGACACTGGTCTCAAGAAACACAAAATGATCGCTCTCCCGAAAAAAATAGGTGTGATTCGTTGAAATTCTGTCGATGAGTTCAAGCAGTCCCGCTCCGGTGGTATCATGCACAACCCAATTATGATAACTTTCAAAATCTTGATACCCAAGCTCCCGCAAAAGCTTATTAAGACGCCCCCTCACGAGGACCCTCTTTTTTTCAGTGAGATTGATCCCGAATTTTTCATACACAAGTCCGGCTATGGATTCAAACTCCCTATCGGTAATGTCGATTAGACCTTCCATTTGTCCTTCCTGAATTCACTACTCAAGTATGTAGGATATGAGAGAACCGGTATCGAGGATCAGACTCACTTTTCCATCCGACATAATGCTGCATCCGGACAGTGCGCGAATATCCTCCATATAGGGAGGCAGGCTCTTGATTACAATCTGACGGTATCCGATGATTTCATCTGCTAGAATAGCCACCTTGCGGTCCCTCGCCTGAGCTACGATCACAATGCCCTCGACGACACTCCCCTTTTTAGTCTCAATACCGTAGAAGTCATGGAGTTTTATAATCGGGATCACCTCACCCCTCAGATTGATCACCGAATCGTTCTTATTTGTTCGGGTCAGTTCATCTTCCGATGCCTTATGAAACTGAATAACATCGGTAATGGGAATTGAATACATCTGGGAACCAACGGTGAAATTGATTCCGTCTATGATAGCCAGTGTCAAGGGTATCCGAAGCACAAAGGTACTTCCCTCCCCCTCAACACTGCGAATATCTATTTTACCGCGGAGTTTCTGGATATTCTGCTTGACCACATCCATACCCACCCCTCGACCCGATATTTCGGATACCTGATCAGCGGTTGAAAACCCTGGCTCAAAGATCAGCTTCCACACTTCTTCGTCTTTCATCTCTTCCGGATTGCCCTGTATGAGCCCCCTTTCAAGAGAACGTTCGATGATCTTCTTCTTGTTCAGGCCACCTCCATCATCGGAGATGGTGATCCAGATTTCACTTCCCTCATATCCGGCGGCAAGCTGGACAGTCCCGGTTGAAGGTTTTCCCCGCTTTTTCCGGGTTGCGGGATCTTCGATCCCGTGATCCACGGAATTGCGAATTATATGAACGAGGGGATCGGAAATTTCCTCCATCACATTCCGATCCATTTCAGTATCTTCTCCGCTTATCTTCAAGTCTATCGGTTTATCAAACTTCTTAGAAAGGTCACGGCTAAGCCTCCGCATCTTGCCGAACAAACCATCCATGGGGATCATTCGTATTGCCATGGTGATTTCCTGCATCTCCCTGGTTACCTTTGAAAGATATCCCGCGGAACGCTCAAAGTTCGGTAGATTAACATCCTCAAGATCCGGGTTGTTTATCACCATTGCCTCGGCGGTGATCATCTCCCCCATCAGATCAAAGAGTTTGTCGAGTCTCTCGGTATCCACGCGAATATCCCTTCGCTTCATCCGATAACTGGCAAACTGGTCGCCCTTCTCGGGCTCCACCTTTCCCTGCTTTTCAAGAACCTTGTTGACCTCCGTCTCTTTTGCGGCTCCCTGGGTGACCAGGATCTCACCCAGGCGCATACGCTGCAGATCCAGGGCCTGATCAACGGCGTCACGTGAGGCGACACCCATCTCAACCAGCATATCCCCGAGGGGCTTGAAGTCTCCTTCCTCTTTCCCCGCGAGGGCTTCTTCCGCGGTCACCGCGGTCTCCGCCTGTTCTCCCGGTTTTATCTCACCGCTCTGCACTTTCCGCAAGGTTGTATTCAATCCATCTATACTTTTGAGGAGGAGATTTATCACCTGATCATCCGGCTTCCTCGTTCCGTTGCGAAGGGTGTCGAGGATACCCTCTATCCCCATACACATCTGTTCAAGTATGGCGAATCCAAAAAACCCGGCATTGCCCTTGATCGTATGGATGGCACGGAACGCCTCTTTGATGCTACCTTCGTTGTTAGGGTTCTTTTCAAGCTCCAACAGGGAGTTTTCGGCCGTATCAACCTGATCCGTCGTCTCCTCCACGAACTTCCGGACCATCTCGGGAGAAATCAACTCTTCTATCACACTGGAGGTACCACCCTTCGGTTTTTCCTCCGAACTCGCCTTTTTGTGGATTTTGCCGGCCCTTTTATCTTTGCCGCCGGGGGTTTGTACTCCCTCCATTTTTTCCACATAAGGGGCCAA
>CAZJIN010000311.1:0-4148 GCA_964545955.1 uncultured Sediminispirochaeta sp. | reverse complement strand
TTGGTGAAAAAATCCTGTTGTCAATATTGATTGTTGCCTCCGGCGGAGTCACATCAATGGTAAAAGGGGCAGATTCGGTTTTTGGATTGTTCCCGTTGATATAGAGCACCATAAGTTCCGCGAAATACGTTCCCTCCGGAAGCCTGCTATCCTGATCATCCTTTCCATCGAAAGCGACGGCACCCGTAGGAGGTGTCGTGCCTTGATAGCTCGTTCTGGTCTGCCCTGCTTGATCCTTTACATGAAGCTCCCACCTGCTGACCCCGGTCTTAACCGGTACGTCCGGCTGCAATAAGACCGCATCAAGTACGTTGTCGCCATTCGGTGAAAAATGGGAATGATCTATCGTAAGGCCGACAGGAGTAGGTTCGGTGTTTTTAACAAGGTTTCCGTATTCCCCTTTTCCAGTATTCCCGGCGCGATCGGTAGTCTCTATTCGGTAACGATAGACTCCGTCTTCGACGAGAATATCCTGATTATTCGTACCATCCCACTCAAATTCTTCAGGTGCCTTATCAAGCCATTTGAAATCCTTCACAACCCTGGCGCTGGAATTCTCGATCACCCCACGCCAAAGGTCTTCTCTTGTGCCTGCCTGTCGAAGAGGGAGCACATCCTTGTTCCCGTCGTTGTTCGGAGAAAAGATCCTGTTCTGTTCATCGGCCTTTTCTATCTCCACAATCGGCGGCCTCGTATCGATGTAGACGGTATATTTATCAGTGGTGCTGTAGTTCCCGTTGTCATCCCACGCGCGTAGGTAGAATCGATACAGTCCGTCGGGTGCCGTATCTCCTGAATTCGTACTCCCGTCCCACCTGAGGGTATCCGGGACCTGTATCCCGCTTTTTGAAGCAAAAAGGTTCTTAAAAAAGGTCCGCGCGGTTCTCTTTTCAGGTCGGGTTTCCTTGTTTTCTATGGTCCTGACGGGGTTCCCCTTCTTATCCTCCACAATAAATTCATATCCCTTGATATATCTTTTTTCCGAAATGGATATGGGAAAGGATAATGCATCCTGTATGCCGTCGTTATTGGGAGAGAGGTAGAACCGGGCATCGGGAATCTCATTCTCGATCTCTTCGCGGCTCAATTCCGATAATTTGGTCGTGCCTCCCCTTTCCGGCGCTTGGCTTCTTGGTTTTTCCGAATTTTTTTCTTCTACTCCGGGCTCATCACTCACAAGAATTAAGGTTCCCACCGGGTTTCCGGCCTTCCCCGTCTTTATTCTCCCCGTTTTTCTCTCCTCCGCCCTGAAAGCGGGGGTATGCCTTATCGAGACATTCTCTTCCGTCTCAACAGAATCCATATCATCGGTGTCGGAAGGCTCCTTCTTCTGTGTTTCATCTTCCCCTTCCTGGTCCGGCTCATTCTCTTGTTCCGTCGAATATCGTTCAATTACATCACTGAGGTCGATTTTTATTTCCGGCGGGGAGTCATCTATCCGTCCCAGGGGTATTGTGAGGCCGAAGGCCCCCGCCCACAGGGTTTGAGAAAGGGGTGCTACCGCCGCATAGGGCTGCAATTCATTCTGAGTCCACGGTTCTCCTTCACCTTCACCGGGAGTGTAGGTGTAGGAGAGACTGAGGGAGGGAATCAACTCACCCGTACTACCGTCAATCAACTTTTGCAGATCCATCCTGGTACCTAGGGAGGCATGAAAGGATTCTCCCACCTGTATGTTTATTCCCGCCGACAGTCTAACATTGTCGAATTCCGCCCACGAAAGATCGCCCACCAGGCGACCGGTAATTTTCTTGTGGGTAAACAGACGGCCGTCAATTCCCGTCACGAGGTTGTACATCGGAGGACGCAGCAGTTCTATTCCACTGTAGCCCAGGTTCTGCAATACTATCGACCAGCGTACGTCATCAAGAAAAAGAAGGGAGGTTTTTGTGCGTATCAATCCAAGATCGCCGGCGGCAATAAAAGTCGGGCCTTCTCCCAGGGTGGTCTTCACTCCCACACCTACAAAGGTGTCTGGATACACATCCTTCGCGAAGGAACCGCTTATGGAAAATTGTTTCCCCGTGTTAAGGGAATCGAAACCTGAAGAAAGATAACTGCCGTTCCAGGTAAACACCCCGATCTTTGTCGGGAGGGTCTGTCCGAAATTCAGCACATGCCCCTTCCATCCCGAGGAAGTATCGTCGGATCCGAGGATCCCCACATAACTTCCTTCAAAGGTCGTCCTCTGGGCGAGAGCGGCCGACGCAGGATTCAGAGTGCTTGAGGCAGGAGGAAGGGGAACAGCTGTTCCACTTCCGGTTCCGAGAAACCGGGGTGCGTAAAATTCCTGAAGTTTCGAATCGTTTTCATTTGCCACAACACCGGAAGACACTACCACTAAAAGAAATAAGAGTAATAATAATCCTTTATTTATACGCATGATTTAAATGTAACCTCTCTTTTCCAAAACATCAATTTTATTTTTATATAAATCCTCGAGGGACTCTATTTCTTCAATTGAAAGCTCCTCGAAAAGATCCTTTTGAAGTGTATGAAACAGGGGTTTCAAGGTTGAGTCCAGCTCATCCTCATGTTTCTGCAACAGGAGGTAGAGGGCGATGATCTGTTTTCCCATTAAAGAAATCATAGGTTGAGTTCAAGCCCTTCCTTGGCCAGAAATATCTCAAGGCTGCCGGTTCCCAGATGACTTTTGTACCAGCGAGCGGATTTTTCTATCGAAAACATCTTATTGTCGTTATAGAGCGGCTCATGGTGAAACAACACGAGCTTGTCGATCTTCCACTCTGACGCAAAATCCACCGTCAGACTGTACGAGGAGTGTCCCCAGTCGAATTTTTCAATCGCCTCGTCCAGGGTATACTGACTGTCCAGGGCGATTATATCCGTTTTTTCGTAAAAAATCCTGTTCTCCCGGGTTCTTGCAAAATCCTCCGGCTTTAATTCCGTGTCCGTTGAAAAAATAAAGGACCCCTCCAGTGATTTTACCTTGTAGGAGTAGGATCCCCCGGGATGATGCACCTTTCGATAGGTGATCTGGGCAGGTCCGATATCCACCCCCTCTTCATGGAGTTGATGAAAATGTATCTTTGCCTGCATCGTATCCATGGTGATTGGAAAATAGGGCACCTTCATTTGCGCGCGTAGAATCGATTCAACATCGTCACGGGGACTGTATATATGAATGGTACAGGAACTGTCGAAGGCCTGGGGATTAAAAAAGGGGAACCCCTGGATATGGTCCCAGTGAAAATGGGTAAAAAAGATATGAAAAACCTTCGGCGCCGGCTGTTCCTTCGCCGCTGCTGTCGCGAATTTTGAAATGCCCGTCCCGGCATCGAAAAGTATCACACTGTTATCGTCCAGCCGTACCTCTACACATGTTGTGTTCCCCCCGGCGGTTCCGAAAAGGGCTGGGGGCAGATGGGCGAGAAACAGCTCCCTCGTCCGTGCATCCCGCAGGTCCTCCGGTGTGACCCTCGCGATGACCGCTGAGATTTTTCTCCTGATCTCATCAGGTGTCAGGGGAGTCGGAATAGATCCTCGAACTCCCCAAAATCGAATATTCATACCGGCTCCTTCTGCAGGATAGTAAGGTCGGCGGGAGACACGACCATAAGAGGTTCCTTCTCCCGAAGCTTCACCCATCCTTCAATCTCTTCCTTTGAATGAATCGGGCCGTGGTTGATACCCGGGCATGATGCTTCAAGCTTCATCCATGCCCCCTGTTTCTTGATATAATCCGACCAGAAGGGAAAACTGCGACACTGCAGGGGACGGGCTTCATACAGACGACATCCGCCGTCTTCCCAGAAGATACAATCGAAGTTTTTTTTCTCCTTGAGACTCAGACGATACACCCCGTTCATATAAACCGCCCTGCAGTAGAGCTGTAGAAATTCCTTTCTTTCGACTCCACCGGCTTCTACTAAACGATCAAGGTCACGATAAGAGAGAAATACGTAACCCGGATCAAAACGGCAGCAGCTTGAACACCTTTTACACTCGAACCGCAAGCCTTCTTTATAAAAGCAGTTATTCATCCCATCTCCAGCTGTTGGTGCTTTCTTAAATATAATCTAAATTTGAGCTAAAAAAAAGGTCTTCCTGAAGGAAGACCTTTTCAAACAATGAATGGGGAGAGAAGGATTTGAACCTTCGAAGGCGAAGCCAACAGATTTACAGTC
>CAZJIN010000310.1:0-4159 GCA_964545955.1 uncultured Sediminispirochaeta sp. | reverse complement strand
GACACGGGCACCCCGAGGTGCTGAAGGCGGCCCACGCCCAGATCGATGAAGTAACCCATTCGCTGGATATTCCCACGGAAACACGGAATCGTATGGTGAATGTACTTTCGGAATTGCTTCCGAAGGAACTGAACCGGGTGTTTTTCGGTGGTCCCACCGGAAGTGATGCGATTGAGCAGGCGGTCAAGCTGGCACGGTACAATACCGGTCGTTGGGGGCTGATTGCCTTTGAGGGCGCGTACCATGGGATGACCGGGGCTTCCCTGGCTCTCACCACCGACAGCAGCCATCGAGACGGATTGGGTCCGCTGGTGCCGGGGGTTCAATTTATCCCCTATCCTTATAAATACCGCAACCCCTTCGGTTGCCCCGACGAAGATGTGGATCTGCAGGCCGCGGAGAACCTTGAGCGTGTTCTCAGCGACAGCCACTCGGGGTATTCGAAGCCCGCGGCGGTGATTCTGGAATCGGTTCAGGGTGAGGGTGGAACGATCATACCCACAACCCGGTTCATGAAAAGGGTCCGGGAGATCTGCGATAAACATGACATTATCATGATCTGTGATGAGATCCAGTCGGGTCTGGGCAGGACCGGGAAGATGTTCGCCTTTGAACACTTCGGTATCGTACCTGATGTGGTCACCATGAGCAAAGCCCTCGGGGGAGTCGGGTTTCCGATCTCCGCGATTGCCTACAAGGAAAAGTACAACACCTGGCCTGCGGGCAAGACCATCGGGACCTTCCGGGGAAACATGATCGCCTTCGCGGCAGGTGCAACGGCTCTGAGCTGGATGAAGGAGCAGCAGATCCCCGAGCGGGCACTGGAGCTCGGTAAAAAGGCGATGGTGCCCCTGAAAAAGCTGGAAGAGGAAAGCAACATAGTCGGCGAGGTAAGAGGTCTCGGACTGATGATAGCCATCGAGATGGTAAAGGATTCGAAGACCCGAGAGCCCGCAACGGCTTTCGCGAAGATGGTACGCAAGTACGGCCATCAGCGAGGGGTGATGATTGAAGTGGGAGGCCACCACAACAACGTGGCACGGCTGCTGCCGCCCCTGGTGATTACCGAAGAGTATCTCATGAAGGGTATCGAGATCCTCAGTGGAGTGATCCGTGACATCGAAGCCGGAAAGCTGAGCTGAGGGGAGTTAAAAAAATGGGAAAAAAAGAGAAGTACAATGTAGCGGTGGTCGGCGCCATGGGAATGGTGGGTACCGAGATGATTAGGACCCTGGAGCGAAGAGAATTCCCCATGGCGGAGTTTCGCCCCCTGGATGTGGCGGCCAATGAAGGCAAAGAAGTATCGTTTAACGGTCACGGGCACAGGGTTCTGGAGGCGAAGGGGGAGAATTTCAAGGGAATAGATATAGCGATTTTTTCCGCCGGAGCCGATGCAAGCGAGAAGCTATCTCCCGAAGCGGTGAAACAGGGAGCCGTGGTGGTGGACAACAGCAGCCGCTGGCGGATGGATCCGAATTGTCCTCTGGTGATTCCTGAGGTAAACGCGGAGGATGTGGACTGGCACCAGGGGATCATCGCGAACCCAAACTGCTCCACCATTCAGATGCTGGTAGCCCTGAAGCCGTTGCACGAATACGCAACGATAAAGCGACTCGTGGTCAGTACCTATCAGGCCGTCAGCGGCTCGGGCAAAGGGGCCTTCGACGGTTTGCGTCGCGAGGCCGAAGAGTACCTGAAGACCGGTATTCCGGTGAAGCCTCAGGCGTACAAGACCCAGCAGATCGCCTTCAACTGTCTCCCCCACATTGATGTGTTTCAGGAGGGGGGCTACACCAAGGAAGAGTACAAGATGGTCAACGAGACTCACAAGATACTCGACAAAAACATCAGAGTTAACGCGACCTGTGTGCGGGTACCGGTGTGGTACGGCCACTCCGAGTCGGTGAACATCGAGACGGAGAGGAAGATCACCCGGGAGAAGGCCCTTGAGCTGCTGAAAGACGCGAAGAGTATCAAGGTGATCGATGACCCCGACCATGAGTTGTATCCGACCCCCCTGATGAGCAACGATGAGGACCTGACAATGGTGGGGCGTGTGCGTGAAGACCTCAGTATAGAGAACGGTTTGAGCCTGTGGGTGGTGTCGAACAATATCCGCAAGGGGGCTGCCCTGAACGCCGTACAGGTGGCGGAGACATTGCTCGAAAGGAATACCGTTTAGAGACTATAATAAAGGGCGGAAAGGATGAAGATGAAGGACCGAATTTCAGAACTGAAGGAAGAGTTGATTGGACTGAGACGCGACTTTCACATGCACCCTGAACTCGGTTTTGAGGAACATCGGACCGCCGGTATTGTAGAAGATTATCTCAAAAAAATTGGACTGAACCCCATCAGGGTGGCGAAGACGGGAGTTGTCGCCACCCTCGAGGGGAAGGGCGAAAGAAGCCGAGAGGCAGCCGGAGCCGGACAACATCGAACCGGTCCGGTCCTCCTTTTGAGGGCCGATATGGATGCCCTTCCGATTCAGGAAGAAAACAACGTTTCCTACAAATCTCAAAACCCCGGCTGCATGCACGCATGTGGGCATGACGCCCATACGGCGATGCTGCTGATAGCCGCGAAAGTCCTGACGGAACTCAATTCTGAAGACAATACCGGGCTCAAGGGCACCGTAAAATTTGTTTTTCAGCCCAATGAAGAGGTCGCGGGGGCGGAAATAATGATTGCCGGGGGGAATGTCATGGAAAATCCAGCTCCCGATGCCGCCATGGCCCTGCATATCTGGACTCCCCTTCCCTCAAGGACTATAGGCGTACAAGCCGGAGCGGTGATGGCTACCATGGATATTTTCAAGATTACCGTGAAGGGCAGGGGGGGCCATACCGGCTATCCCGAAAGTGCCGTTGATCCGATCATTGTCGCCGCCGACATCATTCAAGCCGCTCAGACAATTCAGACCAGGCAGATCAGCCTGATGAAGCCCACCGTCATTATGTTCGGCAAAATCAACGGCGGAACGAAAAACAATATCATACCGGATGAAGTCGTTCTCGAAGGGACCATGAGGTATCTCTACGAGGGCGGACCTGATAGTGAGGAGAATCCACCGCGGCGGTTAAAAGAACTGACGGAGCACGTGTGCGATACTCACGGTTGTACCTGCGAAGTAGAGGTGGCGAGGGAAAACAGCGCCGTAATCAACCACCCGTCCATGGTGCAAATGGCCAGGGAAACTGCCGTGGGGATTCTTGGAAATGAGGAGAGAGTGGTAGAACATGCATCTATGGCAGGAGAGGATTTTTCGGCCTTTACCTCAAGGGTACCCGGGGTGTTTGTGTTCCTTGGAACGGCAAATCCCGAGAAGGAATCAGATTTTCCGCATCACAATCCCCGCTTCAATATAGATGAAGATGTTTTACCACTTGGGGTGGAGCTCCTTGTTGAGGGAGCTCTTACATATTTTGAGATCAAAGGATGAAGGAGGTTGTTGGAAGAGGATTTTTCTGTGAGATTAAGGAAATCTAAAAAGTAGAAAAACTATAGGAGGTTGGTAAATGAAAATCAAACTTTTTACCGTGATCAGTGTAATGGTAATTTTACTTCTGGCGGTATCTACCGTATTCGTAGGGTGCCAGAAGGAAGAGGCGGCTCCCGTCGCGGCGGAGGGAGAAGAGAAAGAGGAAGCTCCGAAGCTCGACATCAAGGCGAAGATGGCTTCCGAAGAGATCGAAGGCGACTTCATGACCGTATGGGGGAACAACTTCGCGGATTTCATGAGGGAAGAGACCGACGGTCAATTTGACCTTGAGGTCTATCCCTATGGCACCCTCGGTGATACCCGTGATATTAACGAACTTGCCCAGATCGGGGTCGTTGAGTTCGTGTTCACCGATTTTGCCTGGATAAGTGCCTTTGTTCCCGAAGTACAGGTGCTTTCCCTGCACTACATATGGCCGAAGGAAAAAATGCCGGAAGTCCTCGAATGGGTAGTGCAGAACGGCGAGATTATGGGATTTCTGGAAGAATCCGCGCGACGCAACGGTCTTGTTCCCCTCGGAATTGTGTATGAAGGATGGCAGTGGCTTACTTCCAAGGAAAAAGCCGTCACCTATGAAGATCTTGAGGGTTTGAAGGTTCGTGTAATGGGTTCCAAGCTGCTGGTTGAGGACCACCTTGCCTACGGCATGAGTCCTAC
>CAZJIN010000309.1:0-4210 GCA_964545955.1 uncultured Sediminispirochaeta sp. | reverse complement strand
GTTGTAAATAACCAGGGCCCCATCCCGCGGGTCAATCTGACAGAGGGCATCCGGAGCGTGGAGGGAGAGATCGTCATCTTCGAGAAAAAGACCGGCCAGCTCTTCCACCTGGATATTTTCAATCCGCTCCCGATCCATGATCTCCTGCAGCTGCTCCCGACTGATATGGGGCTCGTCACTCATCGTGGCCGACTCCCATTTTGTCGAGGAGCCTGCGGGTCATCTCACTCCAGGTAAAATAGGGTACCGTGATGCTCCGGGCATTTCGTCCCAGGTCGGTCCGTTTTTTTTCATTCCCCAGCAGATAATCCAGGGCCTGCACAAAGGCGTCGGTGTCGTCGGAGGGGACCACGATTCCACCACGACCAATTTTCAACCGACCCTGCGTCGTGACGGGGGCATCCCCGAGAAGGTACTCCACCACAAAGGGAATCTTGTCACTTCCAACCACTGGAACCGCCACGGCCGCCGCCTCCTGCACGGACATCCCGAAGCCCTCCATGACCGAGGGAGAACAGTAGACCGAGGTGAGAGCGTAGAGGAAAGGCAGACGCCGCGCCTCATGTCCCAAAATAATGACCCTGTCCGCTACATCGAGCTCACCGATCAGAGTGGTCAATTCTCCGTAGAGCTCCTTCTCCGCCTCCTCGATGGAGACAATCAGACGAAGCTCCGGGTATTTCTCCCTTAACCGGGCAAAGGCACGTATGAGGAGGTCCTTCCTTTTAGTCCTGTCGGTACGACTGATCTCCGTGATGAAGCGGGATTTTTGGAGAACCTCCGCGGAAACCCCTGATTTTTTTTCCAGAAAGTCCCAGATCTCATGGTCCGGCGGTACCTCCCTCGGAAAAAAGCGATCCGGATCCACACAGGGCGGAAGGAAGAGGCTTATATCCCTCCCGTAATCATTTTGGAGGGATTCGCGAATCAGGGAGCTCGTGGCGGCTACATGATCGAGTCTACCGATAAAATCCCGTTCCGTGGCGATCCGCTCGTCCACACGAAGCTTCTCCCAGCTTTCAGCGGGCATGTTTCGCTTTTTTATAGCACCCAGAGAGTGGGGAATCCACAGATGGGTCACCGTCTCCTCCCGCATATCGTTCAGTTTCACCCCCAACAGGGCCGCGTCCCAGTAATGGCTCATAATCAGATCGACCTTTTGACCCTCTTCTTCCAGAAGGGCGAGGAGAAAATCCGTAAGCTTCGGAACATGCTCCTTCATATCTTCTTTGCGAACAAACTCCGCGGTCCCGTCCTCGAGATACACAATCCTCCTTGACCCGTCCTTGTAGTGGAGGCCCGTACGCCTTTCCCCGGTTTGGGGATGGGGATACCCACCGCGATTGGCGATGGTGATCTTGAATCCAAAATCCGCCAGCACATCCGTCAGCTGATTGACATAGACATTCTGCCCTCCCGTGTCAGGCAGGCCTGAAATCACCTTCCACTGGTGGATTCCGTGGTTGGTGATCATCAGAATATGTTTCCGGCTGGACGCGAGAAACTCTTCGTGGTAATTCCTGTGGTCGATTGTTCTATCCATGCTACCCCTCCTTTAAGGAAGCCGTTGTCAATTCCACGCCAAAATAGAGGAGTCCCTCATGAACTCCCGCCGCGCAGGATCTTCTGGCAAAATAAAATTCCGGTATGGGATGTTCTTTTTTCAATCGAAGAAGTTCAGGCCTGGCGTTGCCCACCACGATTCCCCGCTGGAACTCATCGAACATCGATCGGTCGTTCCCGCTGTCTCCGGCAACCAGAATATTCTCCGCGTGGAGACCCTGCAGGTTGATGACAAATCGAAGGGCGTTGCCCTTGCCTGCCGCAACGGGAATCAGATCGAGATCACGACCGCTGGACCATACCACCTGGCACAGTCCGTCGCTCCGATACTTCAGTCTCTCGCGGATCTCCGCCACCGCGGCTTCCGGATCAGGAGCCCCGTCAAGGTAGCAACTGACCTTCAGGGGTGTGTTGAATTTTTCAGGCTGCATCTCCACCCCTTCTACTCCATGGAGCACCTTGAGGGCTTCCTCCCGTGAAAAATCCTCCATCAGCATATCGTGCCAGACAGGTAGGGGGTCTTTTCCCCTGGTGAAGGGGGGTAAAAAGATTTCCGTCCCCACCTGGGACACCACCGCGTCAGGCACCGGAATGCCCTCCTCCTCAAATCCGTCGATCACCTGATCGAGCCGTCGCCCGGTCGAAAGAATGAGAAACAGGTCACCCTTCTCCCTGAGTATCTCCAGCTCGGTCCGCAGCCGATCAAGAGCCGGCCGGTCACCGGTGAGGGTATTGTCAATATCCGAAGCAAGAACCCATTTTATATCCATACTGCACCTCCGCGGGTTTTAAAAAAACACAGGGGTCCCGACGTCTCCTGTTGAGATTGTCGAAACCCCTGTGTCGTGAGTGTAGAACCCATCACTTTCAGGATAATAAAAAAACTGATGAAAATCAAATGAAGTGATTCATGCGTCCCGGGCGGTGAGTGCTGCCGGAGGGGTTATCGCGTTCTGTGAGATGTCCTAGCCCTCCTCGGCCATCTGACTGCGCGCGCTGTTGTGAACGCAGATAAACAGGACTTTTTTCGGTCTATTCATTCTTTCCCCCAATTTCCTTTGAAAGCTCGAAGGGTTTCCACTCGTGAATGGTGGCGCAGGAGAAACCCCTTCCGCGATAATCCTTCAGGTTTTCTATGTCTTTTTTGTATATTTCAGCCTCATTCCGGGCTTCTTCTATCAGGCTGCGATAGGGTCCGCCGTCCAGGACCCGCCGGGGCAGGCAATAATGCGCCCACTGGGCCCTTTTGTAATACTCCACCAGCCCGGTTTCCCTGAGGCGCTGGAGATGCCTGGAGGCATTCGACTGGTTGAGTCCGAGCATTTTTTCAATCTCACAGCTGCACAGGTCCTCGCCGAATAGAAGGAGAGAGAGGATTCGCAACCTCGATAGGTCCGCGAAGGCCTTGAGGCGTTTGATCAGATCACTTTCGCTATTCATATCACTGCTCCGTGGTACTCAGGTCGCCGTGACGAAGGACCGCCGGGTGGCTACGGCAATCCGCACCAGGGTAAGCATCACCGGCACCTCCACGAGGACCCCCACCACCGTCGCCAGGGCTGCACCGGACTGCAGGCCGAAGAGACTGACCGCCACCGCCACGGCCAGCTCGAAGAAGTTACTGGCCCCGATCATCGCCCCCGGCGCGGCGATGTTGTGGGGAACCTTCCAAAGTTTAGCCCATCCGTAGGCGATTGCAAAGATCAGAAAGGTCTGCAGCACCAGGGGAACGGCTATCAGGAGGATGTGGAGGGGGTTTTTCAGGATAATCTCCCCCTGAAATGAAAAAAGGATCACCAGTGTGAGAAGGAGTCCGCCGATGGTGGTGTTGTGGAATTTTTTTATAAATACTCCCTCAAAATAATCCCGTCCCCTCCGGGCGATCACCAGTCGTCTTGAAAGATAGCCCCCGGCCAGGGGAATCACCACAAAGAGGACCACCGACAGGAAGAGCGTATCATAGGGAACCGTGATGTCTCCGATTCCTAGGAGAAATGCCACAATGGGAGTGAAGGCCACCAGGATGATGAGATCGTTCACCGCGACCTGCACTACCGTGTAGGCCGGGTCGCCGTCGGAAAGATGGCTCCACACGAAAACCATGGCCGTGCAGGGTGCCGCCCCGAGAAGGACCGCCCCCGCCAGGTACTCCGTGGCCAGGGCATCCGGGATCAATCGACTGAAAACTACTTTGAGAAAAAACCAGGCTATCAAGTACATAGTGAAGGGCTTGATCAGCCAGTTGGTCACGGTCGTGATGGTCAGGCCCTTCGGTTTCTTCGTGGCCTCCACTATGCTGGAAAAATCCACCTTCAACATCATGGGATAGATCATCAGCCAGATCAAGACCGCCACGGGAATGGAGACCCGGGCGTACTCAAGGGTACTCAGGAATTCCGGTACCCCCGGGAGAAAACTGCCGATCGCCGTACCCACAACGATGCAGAGGGCGACCCACAGAGTCAAATATTTTTCAAATAAACCTATATCCCCGCTTCTTTCAGATTTAGCCATTCTGCCACTCCTTTTATGTATATATGCTCATATAGTAATATATAAAGAAAAAAATAACACCCCCCCCCTTCCCCCCCCCCCCCCCTTTTCTTCATCATAGAGACCCTCCCGCGCTGGGGCGGTGGATTTGCGA
>CAZJIN010000308.1:0-4218 GCA_964545955.1 uncultured Sediminispirochaeta sp. | reverse complement strand
TTATCACCAGGTTCAACACAAGAAGAAAGGCGAGTACATCGATCACAATCAGAAAAACCCCGGTGGTCCTGAGTATATCCCGGTTCACGACAATGGCCGTCGGTGCCACAATTCCAGCCAGGGCCAGGGCAACACCGTCATCGACGATCACCGAACCGATGGCGTTCCCGAAGGCAATCTCGGGGTGCCCCATGAAAGCCGACTGGGCGGAAACGGCTATTTCAGGTGCGGTAGTGGCAAAACCGACAATAAAAATACCCACAAGAATCTTCGGCAGGTTAAAATGATTTGCGATCCCCGCGGCGGACTCCACAAAAAAATCCGCCGATTTGAAGAGAACCGCGAAGGCAATCGCCATCACAAAAACGTTAAAGGCAATATTGTTCAGCAGATCCATTAGGGCTCACCTTTTTATCATATCTCTATGCTGTCTCCCACTGAGAGGAACCGGACGATTTCTCCAAGTTCCCTGTAGAGAACAGCCGTCTCCTTCGCCCCCGCGCAGTGAATTGGCACAAGGAAAGGCGGGTCCCATTCCCGTAGACGGGTGATCGTCTTGCGTAAACGTTCCTCCCCCGCGTTTATCATATGAAGTCCGCCGATCACACCGAGAAGGGTCTCCTCCCCCGCTATCTTGCGGGCATATTCCAAGGTGTTCAAAAGACCGGAATGACAGCATCCACAGATAAGAAAGAACCCCTTTCCCGGTTCAACAAGCACCAGGGACTGGTCATCCGGAATCCTGTCGGGTTCATAATTTCCATCCTTCTCGGTATACATCCATCGATGGGCTTCCTCTTCGAAGACGTTCGTCCTCGGCACATCACCGGTCAGGTAGAGCCCTTCGGCAATCTCATGGGGCGAAGTTACTTCAACCAATTTCACCGGCAACTTGCCCAAGGCTTCCCGTGAAAGGGGAGATCCAATGTAGTGTTTCCTACCCTTTTCGCTGAACTTCGGTGCAAATGCGTCGGGATGGGCGTACAAAGGAACGGTACGGGAGAGGCCGTTCAGAACTCCCTCCAGACCGCCGGTGTGATCGTAATGACCATGACTCAGGGCTATCGCGTCAATACCGGAGAGATCAATCCCAAGGTTCCCCGCGTTTCCGGAAAGCACCTCGTACCTCTGCCCGGTATCGAGGAGAAGGGAAAAAGCGTGGTATCCTCCATCTCCGGCTTTCCTTTGAAGGAAGAGCGACAGCCCGTGTTCGGCAAGCAGACCACTCTTTTCGCTATAGTTGTTCACCAGTATCGTTATTTTCCAATTCATACACCCCTCCCGATACCACGTTCCTGAATCTTAAAAAAAAAAGCTGCCCCGAATTAAGACGGGGCAGCCTCTACAATATGAGAAAGAATCACCTACTAGAGTTTTTCGATCTCTATTGCTTCCACGGGGCACGCGTCACAGGCATCTTTTGCCTCATCGAACCCGTCATCGTCGAATTCACCAAGAGAAATCTCACCATCCATGGAACCGTCGGCAACTTCGGCCTTGCCTTCGTCATCTTCTACATAATGGTCCGGATCCATGGAGTAACACACTCCGTCGGCGATACATTTGTCCTTGTCAACTTTGATTCGGTATTTCATTCATGATCCTCCTTGAAAAATCTCTATTTATTTGTACTGCAACGCTCACAGATCTGTCAAGCGTTATCTTTTATAAATTATTCCATATTCTCCAGAACTACTCAACCCAGTCGATGGTTCTCTCAACTGCCTTTTTCCACCCATGCAACAGGGTCTCCCGTTGGGATCTGTCCATTGCCGGATTCCATACCTTGCCTACCTGCCAATTTTTCTTCAAGTCTTCCTTATTGCTCCAGAAGCCTACCGCCAACCCCGCCGCATAGGCGGCACCGAGGGCGGTGGTCTCCGTCACCTGCGGGCGAATGACCTTCGTATTGAGAATATCGGCCTGAAACTGCATCAGCATCTCGCTGGCCACCATACCCCCATCCACCTTCAACTCAGCCAGGGAAACCTTCGAATCCCTTTCCATTGCCTCGATCAATTCGGCCACCTGGTACCCTGTAGCCTCCAGTACCGCCCTGGCAAGATGAGACTTCGTAATATAATGGGTCAGCCCTGCAATTATCCCCCGGGCATTGCTGTTCCAGTAGGGAGCAAAGAGACCTGAAAAAGCCGGCACAAAGTAGAGACCTCCGCTGTCCTCCACCTGCTCCGCGAGTTTGTTGATCTCGGGAGCTTCATCGATCATCTGCAGGTTGTCCCGAAACCACTGCACTAGGGAACCTGCCACCGCGACCGATCGCTCCAGGGCATATACCGCCTTGTCATTTCCTGTTTTGTACCCTACGGTGGTGAGAAGTCCATGTTTCGATTGAACCGGTTTCTCCCCCGTGTTGAGGAGCAAGAATCCACCGGTACCATAGGTACTCTTCGCGTCACCAGGATTGAAGCAGGTCTGTCCGAAGAGCGCCGCCTGCTGGTCTCCCAAAATACCGGAGAGGGGTATTTCGTATCCAAAAGGACCGCCCTTTCTCGTATACCCGTAAAAATCCGGATCACTGGACGGACGAATCTCCGGAAGCATGGACACCGGGATTCCCATCACCTTCATCATGTCGACATCCCACTCCAGACTATTGATGTTCATCAGCATAGTTCTGGATGCATTGGTCACATCGGTTATATGGTTCCCCCCGTCGGGTCCGCCGGTAAGCCACCAGATTACCCAGGAGTCCATTGTTCCAAAAAGGGCATTTCCCTCGGCGGCTCCATCCCTTGCTTCCGGTACTTTATCGAGTATCCACTTGATCTTCGGCCCGGAGAAATAGGTTGCCAGGGGCAGACCGACTTTTCCCCTGAAGCAATCCTTGTTCCCGTCCACCGCCAGTTTTTCAATAACCCCCGATGTCCTGGTGTCCTGCCAGACTATCGCGTTGTGATAGGGGCGACCGGTTCTTTTGTCCCATACAAGGGTCGTCTCACGCTGATTGGTGATGCCAATCGAAACGATTTCCTCCGAGGAGATACCCGATTTTTTCAGAGTCTCGCTGATAACCTTTTGTGTCTTTTCCCAGATTTCCATCGCGTCATGTTCCACCCACCCGGCCTGAGGAAAATACTGCTTGTGCTCCAACTGATGGGACGCGACGATTTTGCCACTGTGATCGAAAAGAATAAATCTTGAACTCGTTGTTCCCTGATCAATGGATCCCACATATTTTTTTTCTTTCATCCCGTACTCCTTTTCCTGTCAGGACTCCTCGGCTATTTCAGCTTCCGTTGGGATATTTTATCCTCCCCTTTTTTAGCTGTCAAGAAAACGTTCTAATTAATTCCCTTAAAAACACTTTTAAGTAATTTTATGTGCACAAACACACATAAACGAGTTGACAATACTATAGATTCTTACGTAAAATTATTAAATAATATTGGGGTAACTTATGACAGAAGGCTATATTCCCGCCGACAGACAGGCGCGCATTCAAAAAATGATCCAGGACAACGGAATCGTGAAAGTCGGAGAGTTGAGCAAACTCTTCGGTGTCACGGAGCTTACAATTCGCAGAGACCTGGATGTGTTGGAGGAACAGGGTGTTCTTGACCGGACCCACGGAGGTGCAATTCTACGACACCGGGTACGTATTGAACCCCTTTATTCGGAAAAAGATCAGGTGAACCGAAAGGAAAAAGAATTAATTGGAAGAGCGGTCAATCTACTGATTGAAGAGGGGGACGCCCTCCTTATGAATGCCGGATCAACCGTTGCCCAGGTACTCCAGAATCTGAAGGGCCACCAACTGAGGGTTATCACCAGCAATGCCGGCGCGGTGATGAAGGTGAAGAACTCCAATATTGAGCTGATTCTCACGGGAGGTATGTTCCGAAGACAGTCCAACTCTCTGATAGGGGGCTTTGCCCAGTGCATGCTCCAGCAGGTCTGCGGAAGCAAAGCCGTCATCGGTATCGACGGACTCAGCTTACAGTACGGGCTGACCACCCCGATCCACCAGGAGGCTGAAATAGGTCGACTTATGATCAAACAAACCCAGGGACCGGTCATTGTGGTGGCCGATCATTCCAAGATGGGAGTCGTCAGCAACTTCGTAACCACATCGCTCGATGCGATCAACATACTGGTCACGGATTCGGGAATCAAACCTGATTTCGCCGAGGAACTCAGGCAAAAGAATATTGAAGTGATTATCGCCGAAGAACTCCTGAATGAACAGGCCCCCTCCAT
>CAZJIN010000307.1:0-4219 GCA_964545955.1 uncultured Sediminispirochaeta sp. | reverse complement strand
GGAGTATGAATGGGGGGATCATCATCAGTCCGAAAAAAAGGTGAACCAGGGCCTTCCGATTCTCGGGACGACGAAACGATGAAACATATCGATCCTGATGATCCTCATGATCTCCGCCGAAGGTGCCGGACCCATGTAAACTGCGTACCCATCGTGACCTTTTGAGGACAAACTGCGCCGTCACCCCCAGTAGGGTCCCGCTCACTGTCCCCATAAGTAGCAGCACCGGCGCAACAAGACGGGTACTGCTCCCAAAAATCAACAACGCCGCAAAAACCAGCTGGGCCGCGTTACTGGCAAGGGCGCCCCACACCCCGATCCCGACCAGGGAAATCAAACGCGGAGAGAGGGGCCGAAGCAGAAGCATTACAAGGCCGGAGGCAAGACTGCCGGAGGCGGAAAAAAGAAATACATACGAAAAAAGAGTCCCCCCGACAATAGCCTGGCCAACGATTTTAAGCAGAACCAGTATAATGAACTCCCGGCCTGTCAAAAAGGTCAGTGCCACAAGGAGGGGAAGATTCGCAAGACCTATTCGAAAAAAGGGGATCGGCTTCGGGATCAGCAATTCGACGATTGAAAAAAACAACGCCAGTGCCGCGTAAAGGGCGATGGTATCGGTCCTTCCGGAGATACCGTTCTTTTCCACAAAAGCCCTCATTCCTCAGCCTTCACTCTTCAAAAAATTCCGCGATATTGAATTCACCGCTGAGATCCGGTTCATCTATCTCGATGAGTGAAGCGAGATAAGGAAGAATATCCCCCGCCTCTTTTCGACTCCCGTCGGGAAAAATAAACCACCCTCCCTCGTTATCATCTTGAGATCGGGTATATTCGGCGATAAAAACCTTCTCCAGGGGTAATTCAAGTCGGTACCATTGTCCGGATTTAAGCGATTCATTCATTTCCCACTCCCGTTCTGTTTTAAACCTTGTATCCCCAGAATGCCCCTATTGAAACGGTCCAGTCAACACATTCTCCCAGGTTTCTCTTTTTTTGCTTTACATCTTTAAAACCGAAGATTTTTAAAACCAGGGATCTTTTTACTTCAAATACAGCTCTCTTTCATTTAGAATAATGTAATATGGTGGAAAAAGCAGCAGTTGTAAAGAACAGTGCCGGAATCCATGTAAGACCCTCCGGTGTAATCATAGAAGTGGTGAAGCAGTATTCCGCATCAATCAGCGCGGAGGCAAACGGCCTCAGTGTCGAGTTGAACAGCGTCATGTCCCTCCTTTCGCTGGGCCTGGTTCAGGGAGACGAAGTACGTCTCAGGGTGGACGGAAAAGGGGAAGAAGAAATAGCGGACAGGCTGGTGGAGCTTTTCGAGAAAGACTATGACTTTCCTCCACGGCGATAATTATAAAGGGGAAGGGAGGGACCATACCTTGATCGCCGTTATTATAACCGACTGATTTCTTTCCAAAGCTCCTTATCATATTTGGGAATCGCCCCGCTCCGGGATGCCACAAAGGAACTCACTTTCGAGGCAATTTCGGCGGCAACCTGGATATCCCCGGTTCTATTGAGGCCGTAGAGGAAGGCGGCGGAAAAGCTATCCCCCGCGCCCACGGTATCAACTACGGGTACATCAACCACGGGAACATCGATATATCTGCCTTTGCCATACACCGAAGCCCCATCCTTGCCCCTGGTGATCGCAACGGTGTGAATATTCCAGTCACGCTCCATTTCCTCACAAAATTCCCGGTCCGAGACCTCTCCGTCGAGCACCATCGCGGAAACCACGGGGACCTCCTCATCATTGAGCTTGAGTATGTCGGTCATTTCCAGCGAATCCCCTAGGATCTCCGCTGAATAATAGTCAAGCCTCAGGTTGACATCAAAAAACACGTCCTTCGGCGCGGCTGCTCTCACAAGTTCTCTGAGCACAAGGCGGTTATGTTCCGTTCGCTGTGCCAGGGTACCGCAGACAAGGATATCCCATTTCTCAGCTCTGATCGCATCCAGTTGTTCCCCGGACAACTCAATATTATCCCATGCACTACCCTCACGGATATCGTAGGTCGGCTTTCCCGCCGCATCAAGCTCAACCAGGACTACCCCGGTGGGCAGATTCTCAGTTTTTCCAAGATAGGAAGTTCTCAGTCCCATCGATTTAACCATTTCCAGGGCCCTTCTTCCCCGGTCGTCGTCACCCACCGCGGATACGACGGCGGAATCGGCGCCCAACTGTGACAGATGGGATGCGAGGTTGAAGGGAGCTCCTCCGATATGGTCCTGCCCGTCAATCACATCCCACAAAATCTCTCCGAAGGCCAGTGTTTTCATCCCTACTCCCTTGTGAGTTTTCTATATTTGATCCTATGGGGAATCTCAGCCTCTTTTCCGAGCCGATTCTTCCTGTCTTCCTCGTACTGGCTGTAGTTTCCATAGAAGAGGCGAACACTGCTGTCCCCCTCAAAGGCAAGGATATGGGTGGCAAGACGGTCGAGGAACCACCTGTCGTGGCTCACCACGAGCACACAGCCTGCATAGGTCGATAATCCCTCCTCGAGGGCTCGCATAGTGTTCACATCGAGGTCGTTCGTCGGCTCGTCGAGGAGCAGGCAGTTGGAACCGTTTTTCAGCATCATTGCCAGCTGCACACGATTTCGCTCTCCCCCGGAGAGTTTGCCTACAAGCTTCTGCTGATCACTGCCGAGAAAATTAAATCTGGAGACATACCCACGGGAGTTCATCGTGCGTTTTCCGAGCTGAACATCTTCCTTTCCTCCGGATATCATCTCCCATACACTTTTGTCGGGATCAAGTTCCCTGCGCATCTGATCGACATGGCCGAGGACCACTGTGTCGCCAACCTTCAGCGCCCCTCCGTCGGGCTCCTCCGCTCCGGTGATCATTCGAAAAAGGGTGGTCTTTCCCGCTCCGTTTGGACCGATGATACCAACTATCGCGCCGGGAGGAATTGAAAAAGTCATATTGTCCATCAGGAGCTGATCACCATACCCCTTGGAAACACCCTTTGCTTCGACGACGATATCTCCCAGCCGCGGACCGGGGGGGATAAAAATCTGAAGCTCCTTCTGACGCTGCGCCTGGTCCTGAGCCAGCAGGTCTTCATAGGCGTTGATTCGCGCCTTGCTCTTGGCATGTCGCCCCTTCGGGGCCATTCTTATCCAGTCCAGCTCCCGTTCCAGGGTCTTCTGTCGTTCGCTTTCCTGCTTCTCCTCCAGGGCAAGACGGTGCTGTTTCTGTTCGAGCCAGGAGGTATAGTTTCCCCGGTAGGGGATTCCCCTCCCCATGTCCAGTTCGAGTATCCAGCCCGCCACGTTGTCGAGGAAATACCGATCATGGGTAACGGCGATCACGGTCCCGGGATACTGCTTGAGATGGTGTTCAAGCCACTCCACCGATTCGGCATCCAGATGGTTAGTCGGCTCATCCAGAAGCAGGATATCCGGTTGCCGAAGCAGAAGCCTGACCAAGGCTACCCGGCGCCGCTCACCACCGGACAAGTCCTCAACCGTACGGTCTTCCGGGGGACAGCGCAGGGCATCCATCGCAAGCTGGAGTCGTGAATCGAGATTCCAGGCATCGAGATGGTCCAGTTGCTCCTGTACCGTACCCTGACGTTCAAGGAGTTGTTCCATCTCTTCAGGTTCCATTGGTTCCGCGAATTTTTCATTTATTTGATCGTATTCCTTCATCAAGGCGATCGTCTCTCCCGCCCCCTCTTCGACCACCGCCCGCACACTTTTGACGGGGTCAAGATGGGGTTCCTGTTCAAGAAGACCCACCGAATACCCCTCCGAGAGGACTGCCTCACCTTCGTACTCCTGCTCCGTGCCGGCCATTATGCGTAACAGTGTGCTTTTCCCCGCTCCATTGAGCCCCAGGACACCGATTTTCGCACCGTAGAAATAGGAGAGAGATATATTGTCCAGTACCTTTTTCTTTCCGTGGGACTTGCCCACGTTCATCATCGAGTAGATTATTTTTTTTTCGTTTTCAGCCATTTTTACCGCCCTTTTATCGTCTGCTAGTGTAAGGGCAGGCAGAACTTTGTCAAGTCGCGGGATGGAAACCTTATTGGAGGATAGGAACGAAGTTTAGCGAAAAAAAGACCTGGTTTGGCGGATCAATCGAAGATTCCCATCTCCCACTTCACCTCTTCGCTCGCCATGGTTTTCGGGTCCCAGGGAGGACTGAAGACCCATTGCAGATCAACCGCGGAGATATGGGAATCCTTCAGGAG
>CAZJIN010000306.1:0-4243 GCA_964545955.1 uncultured Sediminispirochaeta sp. | reverse complement strand
GGTAAAAAACACATTTTGGGATACCATCTCTTTTGTCCTGAGTCTGAAAAAAAGAGATCGTCTCTTCAAAAAAGCCGTGGTCCCGCCCGCCGGCAAAGCCGGACCCGGTCCGGCGCCGATGAACCGTCTCTCCGGGCAGCTTCACCCCCGGGGTCAGCTCCTGCGGATCACCGAAGTGCGCCGGGAAACCCCGACCACCAGGACCTACCGGCTCGAATCGGCGGAGAACGGGTACCGTCCGGCTTATTTCAGGGCGGGACAGTACATAGCCGTGAAAGATGAAGTGGAGGGTAGGTCTGTTTCCCGTCCTTTTTCCATTTCGTCATCCCCCGATGAAGCGATGGAGAAGGGCTACTATGAGATCACCGTCAAATCCGGCGCCGGCGAAAGTGCGAACGGCGGCGACAGCGGCATGAACGACGTCGGGACAGGGGAGGGGTTTTTTGCCCCCTGGAGTGCCCGGGAATGGAAGCCCGGAAAGATTCTTCAATGCTCCGAGCCCATGGGCACTTTCTACTATGAACCGCTCCGGGACGCGGACCATATCGTCTGTCTGGCCGGCGGATCGGGGATTACCCCCTTCCGGTCGATCCTGAAGTACCACCTGAAACATGATAAGGACCTCCGGTTTACCCTTTTCTTCGGGGTGACGGGGCCGAAGGAACTCATATTCGGGGAAGAGCTAAAAGGGCTCGAAAGAAACTATCCCGACCGCTTCACCCTGGTGGAAGTATTTTCGGATTCCCATGGGACGGAGGGGGAATCCGGATTCATTACGGCGAAGCTCATAAGAAAGTATATTTCCGCCGTGGAAGAGACGAGTTTTTTCATCTGCGGCCCCCCGGCGATGTATGAATTCGTCACGAAGGAGCTTGAGACCTTTGCCCTTCCACGAAAAAGACTGCGCCGGGAGCACTACGGCTGTTCCACCGACGTATCCGCGGGGGAAAAAATCCACACTGTCACTGTTCTCGGGGGCGGGGCCGGAGATCGCGCTGGGGCAGGAGATCGCGTCGGGGCCGGAGGCCGCGCCCTAAGTATTCCCGCGAAGGAGGGTGAGACCGTGCTCATCGCCCTGGAGCGTGCGGGGCTCAACCCGCCGGCCCTCTGCCGCAGCGGGGAGTGCGGATGGTGTCGGAGTCGTCTGATACGCGGAGAGATCCATGTCCCGGCGGAGAACGACGGCCGTCGGAAGGCTGACCTGAAGTTCGGCTGGTTTTACCCCTGTTCTTCCTATCCCCGGTCGGACCTCACAGTAGAGGTACCGCGTAACCCTTTAAGGAGGTAGTTATGGTCCTGATAGCAGATTCGGCCTGTCAGCTGAGTCCCGAGACAATGAAGGAGCTCGGAATTGATGTTGTGGATTACCCGATGTACTTGAATGGTGACCCCTATCCGGTGTCCATCGATATGAGCGGAGAGGAGAAGGAAATCCTCCGCGACAAGTTGAAGGACAAAAACAATGCCTTTTCCACCTCGGGACTTCGAGAGGAGGACCTTTTGGCGGCCTACGAGCGACATGGGGATGAGAAGATCATATCCCTTCATCAGTCGAGCCAGGCCGCGACGGTCACCATGGAAACGATAAAAAAGGTGGTTCGGGAACACCCGGAACTCGATGTGACCTACGTGGACGCGAGGTTTCTGACCGCCGCCTACAGCGTGATTGTCCAGGATACCGCCGTGGCGATCCGGGAGGGTAAGACTTTCGATGAAGTCATGGAACTTCTGGACCTGCAGAGATCGAGAGCCCGGCACCTGGGGGTGGTGTACGATCTTTTTTACCTCCATCGGACCGGAAGGATCGGCCTGGCCAAAGCGGTGCTGGGTACCGCCATGAAAATTCTTGCCCTGCTGAGCTCCGACGAGGAGACGGGAAGCCTGAAGTCCATCGGGAAGGCGAAAAACTACCATCAGGTCAACCAGCGCTTTATGAAGATAATCCGGGAGGACCTGGAGCAAAAGGGCGGCGGGGTCCTCCATGCCGTGATCAGCATGATCGGTCCCCATGATACGGAGACCGAAGACCTCAAAAAACAGGTGGAAGCCCTTGGACGGGAGAAACAGGTGGAGACTCGGGTGGAGATCCACTACACCAACCACAGCAACATGGCCCATATCGGCCCGGATTTCTACGATATCGGATACGTGGTATATGGGTGATACGGATTCTTTGGACCCCTTGCAGCTGAAGAACTGTCTCTTCACCGCCGCGAAAAGTCTTGAGTACAACTACGAAATACTGAACAATCTCAACGTGTTTCCCGTTCCCGATGGGGATACGGGAACGAACATGCTCTCCACCTTCGAAGCAGGGGTCAGGGTTTTGAAGGCGGCTAATTCACCCGCTTTTCATCAGGGAAGTACCATCCGGGATATTGCAGACCGCGTAAACCCCGAGTTTATGAAGCACAGTCGTGGGAACTCAGGGTTTATTCTGGCCCGGTTCTTTCATGGTTTCTTCGAAACCGTCGACGGTGAAAGGAACTTAGAGGCGGAGCACCTGGCGACGGGCTTTGCCGGGGGATTGTTTCAGGTGCAGACCTCGCTGTTTTCTCCTGTGGAGGGGACGATGATCACCGTCATTCGGGCTATGACGGAGCAGCTGAAGACCGATGCGCCCGGGACTGGGGATATAGGAACAATGCCCCGTCTCCTCGCCAGGGCGTTGGAAGCCGGACGTGAATCCTTGAAGGAGACCCCCCGACTTCTTCCCATTCTCGCGAAGGCCGGGGTCGTGGATTCGGGGGCCCTGGGCTTTATCCTCCTCATGGAGGGCTTTCTGCGTGGTCTGACGGGAGGGCAGTTGCGGAAAGAGAAGGAACAGGATTATCGATTTCCCCCCTTTTCCGAAGAGGGACCGAATATCCCCGAAGAAAATTTTAAATTCTTCGGGTACTGCACGGAGATAAACGTGGAAAGGGTTCATGATTTTTCCATGGAGGGATGTTCCGATTTTCTGAGAAAACGGGGAAACAGTATCGCCCTGGTGTATGAAGGTGTTTTTCTCAAACTCCATATCCATACGGATGTTCCTCAGGAGATTGTCGCCTACATGAAAAGCGTCGGCACGGTGGAACATGTGAAAATCGACAACCTTACCGAACAGGTGGGCCGCTATACCCGTGCCGGTGACACGGAAGAGGCCTGCGTGGTTCTCTCCTTTATTCCCGGAGAGGGGTTTCGGAATATTTTCTCATCCCTCGGGGTGGACCACTGTATACACTACGCCGCTCATCTGCCTTCGGCGGGGGAGATACTCGAGTACCTGGATGAAATTCCCCAACAGAACATCATCGTCCTGCCGAACAACCGGAATATCCTCCCCGCGGTGATGCCCGCCGCCGAGCAGACCTCCAGGAATGTCTCCATCCTCCATACCTCCACCATCATCGAAGGCCTGACCGCGGCTTACGGTTACAGTGCCAATGACGGTCTCGCGGAAAATCTTGAGGGCATGAAGGATTGCCTGGGCCTGGCCACGGGGATTTTCATCTATCGAAGCACCGCTGAATCCCTTTTTGACGGACAGGTCATCCGCCAGGGTGAATTTTTTGCCCTGACCGGTGAGAAGCTCCTGGCTTCGGGAGGGGCCTTGGACTCGGTTGTTCTCGAGGGCATACGTAGCAGCGGGATAGGAGGAATTTCGAATATCTCCTTTTTCTACCAGAGTCGGGAGACCCTGGAAAAAATCGAAGGCCTGGCGGCTGAACTCGCCGTCAGCTATGACAATCCGGAGATCGAGTACCTCCATGGAGGTCAGTTCAGGGAAACCCTTATCATTTCACTGGAGTAAGAAAATGCAGATCACCCTTTCTTTTTTGCTAATGACCCTCGGTGCGCTTATCATTGGCTATCTTTCCGGCGCGGTAAACTACGCCATCCTTATAACCCGGGTGGTTGCCGGTCAGGATATTCGGACCATCGGGAACAATAATCCCGGCACTTCGAACGTGGTGCGCAACGTCGGGAAAAAATGGGGTTTCCTCGTCGGCTTTCTCGACGCCTTCAAGATCCTGGGCCCCCTCATCCTGGCACGGATTTTCCTCTTTCCGGAGTATTCGGATCTGCACTTCGCCGTGCTCTACCTGATGGGGATCGCCGGAGTTCTTGGCCACTGCCTGCCGGTCTACTATGGATTCAAGGGCGGCGGCGGGATCGGCACCATGCAGGGGGTCTCTCTCTTATTTATCCCCGTGGAATACCTCCTGACCATGCTCATCGGCGGGATCATCGTCATAGT
>CAZJIN010000305.1:0-4245 GCA_964545955.1 uncultured Sediminispirochaeta sp. | reverse complement strand
AATGAGGAAAAACTACATTTTTCTCCGGGAACGGACGCATTCTTTATATTCGATCTTCAGGGAGTCAGCGTGGGCGTGCTCGTCTGTTTTGATCATATGTTTCCCGAAGCAGCCCGCTCCCTCGCATTGCAGGGAGCCCAGATCATCTGTCACCCCTCGAATCTGGTACTCCCCGAGTACGCACAGCTGACGAGCCGTGTTCGGGCACTGGAGAACCGGGTGTTCTGGATTCTGGCAAACCGATGGGGTGAAGAGAGTGTCGCCGACCGCACGTTGACCTACACCGGTACCAGCCAGGTGGTACACCCTCGGGGAACTATTCTCTCCAGGGCGGAGGCCCGAGCCGATATGATTTCAACGGTGGATATCGACCCTGACGATGCTAAGAACAAACTGGTAACTCCCTTCAACAACATCTTTGAAGACCGAAGACCGGGACTTTATACCGGATAGCGCCTGCTGCTCTTTTCAATTCTTCGCCGGGACGCGCGGATCTCGTCACCATACTCATCGAAGACCTCCGTCAGGAGTTGCCTGAGTTTCCCCATCCCGAACTCCTTTTTTCCCAGGTTAAAATTGCGTTCAGTCATCTTTGACCGTGCAGTGGGGTTTGTGAGTATTCTGTGCATCTGAGACAGGGTCCGGTCCGGGATGATCAGTCTGCCCTGGCGGTCGTATATATCCCGTATCTCGATATTGTCGAAGCCCACAACCTTTATGTCCGTTTTGTAGACCAGGTAGGCGGTTGTGACCACGGGTACACGGGCCGCGATGGCCTCCAGAAGGGCGTTTCCAAAGCCCTCCCAGATCGGAAGGTAGGTAACCAGGTCGGCGTTCACCAGGACATCACGATTCGTGAAGATTGACCGTCCCTCTTGATCAGTACCCCGTTCGGCCCCTACCCGATCCGAGATGAGATGAAATTTCAGGTTGTTTTCCCCTGCTTTATCACGAATTTCATCGATGTAATGCATATCCGGTTCATCCCCCTGGTAGAGGGATATGACAAAATGGGTACGATCGACCAATTCGGGGTACCTTCGGAGAAAACGTCCCACCAGTTCAATGGAATCTTCTATCCGCTTCCTTCGCACAACCCGGGTGGGTTGTACTATCAGGATATCATCATCGGAAAAACCCAGCTCAGACCGAAACCGTCTGTTGTACCCATCGGGCACCACCGCGTTCTCGAAATCTTCACAGTTTGGTATCACCCTGGGATGGACCCTTTTTATCGAGCGTAGAATATGCCGGGCATAGGAGGAGAGCACCACGTGTTCCACTCCAGGATCGACCGGTGGCATAATCCGTCCGAGAAGTGTTTCAATATAGTTCTGGCTAAAACGGCTTCTTTCCCACCAAAAATCATGATGGTGAAAAATTGTGGCAACCCTGCGCCACAGGGCAAGCTTGTACACCGCCATACCGCCAATCAATGTCATCGGCATGGCGTTGGTGTTTTGAGCAATAATCACATCAATGGAATAGTCGCGAATGAAATCAAACAGAATATTCGCGACATCCGTGCCCTGCTGTTCGAGTTGTTCGATAATTTCTTCGATTCTTTCATCACTCAAACGCTGGGGTTTGTCCTGAAGGTAGGGAAATACCAGGCGCTCGTACTCTCTCTGCTCGGGGCTGCCAAAACGTATCTCGGGGACAACGAATTGCCGGTCCGGGGCCACCGAGGGCAATTCCGACGCGTAATGACCGGCAAAGGTAAAAATCTCATGGCCGAGATCCTTCAGGGCACAGATCCACTTGTCCACCTCGAGGGACACCCCGTCGACGTCCCCCAGTTTGCCGCAGATTATCCCTATTCTGAACGTATCCGGGACCTGGTTCGACATCTGTGAGTTCTCCAATTCGGCATACTTAGATATTGACCGACGAATAGAGCGGTCCTATGGCGCCCCGCCAGCGGGGATTTTTTGAAGACATATCCTCGGTGTAAAGGGGAGGAGAGAGTTGCTCATCCTTCCGTCCGAGGATCTCCAGGAGGTAGTTGCACATCCACCTCGAAAGCTGTAGAACCACCATCTTGTGGCGAAGCCTGCCCTGCACATCCCGGTTGAGAATATCCGGAATCGTCGTGGTTGTCACGATCTCATCAAGCCCCTTGTCGTTCAGATTGACCCTGCATTCCCTGCTTGAATAAAAATGTGTTACCAGCAGTACGACCCGCCGAGCCCCCGCCTTCTTCAGGAGATGACATGCCTCCATAATGGTGTGTCCGGTGCGTACCATATCATCTATAACCGCTACATCCTTGCCCCTGATCTGATCGATGGTGATTTCCGATTCCGGTGATAGATCCATCAATACGCGACGTTCGTCCGTGCGTTCCTTCTTCATATAAATAAGGGGAACATCAGGACGATCAATCTCACCGCGAACCTTCTTTACAAAATCCAAGGCCCCCTCATCAGGGGCGCAGAGTACGAGTTCGTTCTCACTGACAACATCAGAATCCTGTATATAGCTCGCAAAGAGGTCATCCGGTTGTAGATCGTGAAAATTTCCCTCGAAGCGTTCCTGAAAAATCTTCTCCACAGAACTTGAATGGTTGTGCACGGTAATGACCTCATCCACTCCGGACTCCTTCAGCAGGTCCGCATACAGACGCGCTGAAAAGGGTTGACCGTCAAATTTTTTAAAATCCCGGGGTCCTCGCTCAGGACGCCCGCCCTGTTCGGGTCTGGGGCCCCTGTCCTGGGCGCTGTAGAAAAGATTGGGTTCGAGTAGGATAACCTTGTCGGCGCCGTTGTCTTTTGCAGCCCGGGTGATAAGAAAATTGCGCATCGCCAGTTCATCCCTCGTATTCCACCCCTGGTTGGTACTCACCACCAGCACTGTTTTCCCCTTCAACTTGTAACCGATATTATCCCAGTTATCTTCATCGATGATGAATCTCGGACAGAACTCAGTATTTAGAAAACTCTTTAGGGAGACAAGGTCGGAGTAATCTTCCTGTTGCCTCAAGTGATGTGCCACATCTTCAACAACAGGATTGTCGGCTACTGAACCGATTATGATAACGTTCTCCATGTAGTTCCCCTCCGGAAAATCTTTGCGCTTCAGAGTTTTCATGAACAAAAAAAATTTGAAAAACCCTGTCACCGGTATTTTATATTGTTTCACCGATATTGAGAAGAATGTTTTTGCTCTTTTCTCTACCTTGAAGGTTTTTCTACTTTGGCGTACTCTATACTGCTATGACTGATGAAACAACAAAAGACGGACCTCTTATCGTCCAGGGGGATACTACTGTCCTGCTGGATGTACACCACCCCTCCGCCGAGGATGCCAGGGCTGATATCGGGCTTTTCGCGGAGCTTGAGAAATCCCCCGAACATATGCACACCTATCGAATCACCCCTCTTTCCCTGTGGAACGCCGCATCCGCGGGATACGGCACGGAAGAGATCTTAAAAAGGGTAAAAAAATGGTCCCGCTTCGCCGTTCCTGAAAATATAGATTTTTATATTGACGATCTGATAGGTCGTTTTGGCAAACTTCTCCTCGCACCGGGACCGGAAGAGGACAAACTTCTCCTCAAGGTTGAGGACCCCATGATCTACGCGGAGCTTCGGGAAACCCGAAGCCTTGAAAAATACCTTGAACCGACGGAAGACGGCTTCTTTGTGCGACTGGTGGATCGAGGTACCATCAAGAGCGAACTCATCAAGCTCTATTACCCGGTCAAAGATGTGGCACCCCTGAAGGAGGGAGAACCCCTGAGTTTCAAGCTTCTCGATACCACCGGAGACGGCTATCCCTTTGTAGTACGGGATTACCAGGAAGAAGCCGCCCGTGCTCTCTATGGCGACGGCCGATCGGGAAGCGGCTTCGGCACTATCGTACTCCCCTGTGGTTCGGGAAAGACCATTGTCGGACTCTACGCCATGTTTCTCGCCGGTACTTATACCCTGATTCTTACACCGAACACCGCCGCGGTGCATCAATGGATAGACGAGCTTGTCGACAAAACCGACATTCCCCGGGACCGGATCGGTGAATATACCGGTGACAAAAAAGAGATAAAGCCGGTCACCGTCTGCACCTATCAGATTCTGACCTGGAGACCCGACAAAGAGGGGGAATTTCCCCATTTTTCCCTATTCAGAAAACAACCCTGGGGCTTTATCATCTACGATGAGGTACACCTGCTGCCCGCCCCCGTATTCCGCGTCACAGCGGAGATCCAGGCAATTCGACGCCTTGGACTCACCGCCACGCTGATTC
>CAZJIN010000304.1:0-4246 GCA_964545955.1 uncultured Sediminispirochaeta sp. | reverse complement strand
AAAGGGCCTACGGGTATCAGCAGGAGTATGGGGTTGATATTTCGGATCGCCTTGCAAGTGATGCGGAGGCAACTGTCGCCGCCTCTGGTGAGACGGTCACAGGAGCGGCAGAGGGTACCCCGGAAGAAACGGATGGGGAATCGTCCGAGGATACCACCATAAAGGGGAAAACGACCTTCCGCGATCTTATGAATTGGGGCTTGACTGCGGCTCAAATTGAGGAGCTTATCGGTATGCCCTTGGGACCGCCGACCCAGGCGCTGCGCGACTATTTTTTAGAACAGGGCGTGGAGTTTTCAGAATACAAGGACAAACTGCAAAAAAAGATCGATGCGAAGCAGTAGGAACCACGCGTAGCTTTAGACTGTCAGCCCGGCCCAGCCCCAAAAAAAATCACATATCGGCAGGCTCCAATTCTTCCTGCTTCACCCGCAGCAGACGGGCGTTGATAGCTACTATGCCCGTCGACAACGACATCAATACCGCTGCCACTTCCGGAGAGAGGAGGATGCCGGTAGGAGCGGCACGTCTTAGCCGCGGTTCTTATTATGGGAGTTCTTTTTATTCACACAATTTAAAGGGTAGTACGAGCTTAGTGGGATGGTCAAAGATGAATATCTTTATCATGATTGACTAGCCACAAGCTTTATGAGTAACTTCTAAAGTACATATGAATATTGAAGGTACGACCCAGAAGTTCATCTTCAGACTTTTTATTATATCAACGGCGGTTAACTACGTGTGGGAAATGGCACAGATGCCGTTGTACCAGGACATGCCCTTCACCGCACTCTCGAGCTGGCTGCTCTGCTTTCGTGCCAGTCTCGGTGACGGCCTGATCATCGTTACGATTTGGGCCCTGGGGGTGGGGTTCTACAAGCGGGTCCACTGGTACCGCCCTCTTCGTCTCGGGCCGGTGCTTCTTCTCCTGGCAAGCGGGGCCCTTATCGCCATCACCATCGAATTGCACGCGCTCGCAACCCAGCGGTGGGCGTACTCCGATATCATGCCGATCGTACCCTTGATTGAAATAGGCCTCTCCCCGTTCTTGCAGCTCCTGCTTCTCCCGTGGGCTATGATGATCCTCGCGGATCTCCGTAGCTCCGCAAAAAAATACAAATAAAAATCATATGCAGGAGGTGTAGAATGAAAATATTACACTCATTTATCCTGGTTGGTATTACAGCTGTATCAATATTGCTTGTTTCGGGGTGTCCTACCTCGCTATCAGAAACCGATGACGACAACGAGACAAATAGTGAAGAAGGTGAATACGAAATAGGCGATACCGGTCCAGCCGGGGGTATTATCTTTTATGTAGATGAAAACGATGTGTACAATTGGTCGTATCTTGAAGCAGCTCCGAAAGATACTGAATGGCAAGTCGAATGGGCAGATCCATCAGGGTATTCTGTTGGAGTTGAAGCACAAGATACCTCCATCGGTGCAGGCGCGAGTAATACAGTGGCTATTATTGAGGCACATGATGATATTGTGGAACTATCAGAGGGATATGCTGCTAAAAAGTGTGACACTCTTACAGTTAACAACAACAGCGAGTCTTTTGAGGATTGGTTTCTTCCCTCAAAAGATGAACTCAATCAAATGTACGTTAACCTACAGGATCTCGATGGTTCTATCGGAAATTTTGAGACCTGGCAATATTGGAGTTCGACTGAATCGGATGCATACAATGCATCATATCAATCTTTCGGCGATGGAGATCAGGGCGGAGGGGGAAAACAAAATGAATATTACGTACGTGCCGCACGATCTTTTTAATGGAAGAAATAATACTCGAAGTGTGCAAGTCCAGAACCGTGAAAACTGGGGAATCATGCTCAATAACTGGTAAAAATCGCCCTTTCGCATATTCCCGATCCGTATTTTAAGCCGATCATTCGCCGTGCATGCTCCCCTTCCCTACTTTACGAATGCTCATTTTTATTTGCATCTTTGTCTTACTGTGCGTGAGAAGATTCGTTTTTTTCATGTCCTTCGAATCGACAATGAGTTTCACGCCGCGAATGAAAGCCTGGCCGGGCCCAATTCCGCCAAGGCCATCCGACCAGACGGTGCCTTCTATTCCGAAGGCCTTGATCAGATATCTGTCCTCCGGTCAGAATCAGCAAGTATGAATTCTCCCTCAAGATTGTCCAGGAGCTCTCTAAAGCCCTGGGGATTGATGGTGTAATAGAAGCGGCGGCCGCTGGAAATCTCTAGCCTGACCAGACGCGCGGCAAGCAGTTTTTCGATGTGATAGGAGACGGTTGATGCTGAGATGCCGAGCCTGTCGGCCAGTTCCTTACTGAAGTAGGGCCTTCCCCGAAGTACCCGGAGTATGGCGATTCTCTTGGGGTCCGCCAGGGCATCAACCGCCCGGTCCGTAAGCTCCTCTCTTCCGCCGGTCTCCGCTCCCTCGGTGAGGTGTTCATCGGCGTAGGGGAGGGTGACTACAAGGTAGGCATCGTCGGGCAGCATGAGCCAGACCTCGCTGTTCGCGCTTCCGGATACGGGAAAAATACTGACCGCGGCGGAACGGGAGATCAAAGAATCGTAGCCGTCATGGGTGAGACGGTTGAGGACGCCTTTTGGATCTGTCTCGATGGTGCCGAGGTTCCCTCTAATCCACTTCTCTACTTTTTCCCTGAGAGTGTCGAGGCGCGGGGCAAATATTTTTTCATTGTACCAGCTGAGAGTTTCCACGAGCTTTCGGCGAAATATACCTCCGGAGGAAAGCAGGGCCGTCAGACTTTTGGCTTCCTCCCGGAAGGACTCGTTTTCCCTTGCTCGGTCATTTATCAGAGCCTCCTCGATAGTCTCCTCGTCAATCCACTCATCTCCGGCTTCCTTGAGATTAAGAAAGTCCCGGAACCGATTCATGAATTCCCCTTCTTCCATTTGGCCGAAAAAGGCAATGAGACTTTCGGGATCCGGATTTTCCTCCCGGAAAACCGCATGATACAGAAAAATCGACATGCTTACCGGAAAAAAAAGACGATCCAGGTCAGATATCTCAAACGGCGACACCGCGGCTTCAAGTTCGCTTCGCCAGGGGTTTTTTCCACCATTGGTATCGAGAATATGCTGCTTCGCCGCCCTAGGTCCTGCCGAATCGATAGACGTCACAAACTCTATTGCGGGCAGGAAGCGGACGGAAAGGCTGAAAAAATCCTCGCGGCTCATATCAAAGTCCCCGGGGACATTCCCTCTTTCAGACTACGGACAGGACAGCAGTCGGCCCCTTTTTTCCTCAGATCTTCTCCAAGAGACACAAGCTTTCGTCCGCAGCAAAGCAGCCCCGTACCTATTAACCTTGTGAGAAGGGGTAAAAATCTTCTTGCCCTCCAGCGAGATCGGTAGGTATTCCGTATAGGATGCCTGCAGTAGGGCTCAACTCCGAGGTCCCGAAGTCGATTCCGGTACATATCATAAAATTCGAGTGAATCACGGATCATTCCATACCCCCTTCCAGCCAAGTAGCCAAGTAGCCAAGTAGCCAAGTAGCCAAGTAGCCGAATCTAAAATTAGAACATATTGGTATAATATATCTATATACAGTATATATCGAACATAGAAATACGTCAACTATAAAATTATTAATACGAATTGTATCGTATATAAAGTCCAGGGTATTTCAGTGGAGAGAGACTTCAGGTTTCTCAAAGATCAAAAGGGAAAGTTCTACGACCGTCCGACTATTCGCTGGGTATTTTAAATCTCCGAGAATGTATTGCTCTTCTCCTTTCACAGTGAAGCTGGTGCGAAAAGTGGTATCTGACTTCCAAAATTAGAATACCTGTTGTCCCACCATTTTGACCTGATACATATCTCATGCTTCAGAAAAAGGTTTTTTAGAGATTATTTGAGCAAATGACAGGCTGCAAAGTGCCCCGGTGAAATCTCGCGCATCTCAGGATACTCTTTAGAGCAGATATCCATTGCATGGGGACAGCGGGGGTGAAAATGACAACCCGCGGGAGGGTTGATCGGTGAGGGAACGTCCCCCATCACAACTCGCTTCTTGGTTTCCCGGGCATGGGGATCGGTGGTGGGAAAGGCCGCAAAAAGGGTTTTAGTGTACGGGTGGGCATGATGGGCCACCAGCTCTTCCTTTTGGGCAAATTCAACCACCTTGCCGAGGTACATCACCATAATACGGGTAGAGACAAACTCTACTACACCCAGATCATGGGCTATAAACAGATAGGTAAAATGGTGACGGTCCTGTAAGTCCAGCAGAAGG
>CAZJIN010000303.1:0-4252 GCA_964545955.1 uncultured Sediminispirochaeta sp. | reverse complement strand
GGTGAATTCGTTTTTATGGAATCCAATTTTCCCACGGGGCGGGATTTGCTTCAACCCATTCCTTCGCCATGTCGGCGGGATCATCGGCGTCCTAGTACGCCACGAGAAGGCTTCCCATATCTTCGTCGGAGAGGTACATATTTTCAAGAAACTGCGCAAGTTCAGGTTTGCTTTCTTTCAGACCTTTGTGTGCGTATAGATTTATGTTACCTACGCTCCAGACCTGCGGGCCGTCCTGTTCAAGAAAAGCGAGGTCCCATACACCGAATTTCCAGTGAGGTGCCCAACCGGCAACAACGATATATTCATTGTTTTCAACGGCGCTTTTGAGTGCCGAGGTCATCGCGGGCCCGCTTGAAGATATCAGCTCGTATCCCGCTGCATTCAGACCGTAACCGGGCATGATTTCATTTTCAATATCCTGCATCATCCCCGCGCCGGAATCTATACCGGTTATTTCACCTCTGAGTTTTTTAATGACTTCAGGTTTCTTGAGGTCCGAGATGGTGACGACCCCGTCATCCACCATGTACTGGGGAACTACGAGTCCGACCCGGGCGCCTTCAAAGATTTTTCCGACATCGTAGAGGGAGTCGGAGTACTTGTCCAGGTAATCAGCGTGGAGTAACGGCCATGTTTCCATGAACACATCGTTGTCACCCTGCGCCACGGAGGTATAGGCGGGGGCCACATCCGCCGAAGTGATGGTTACATCGTAACCCATTTTTTCTTCAAGGATTACCTCGGCTACATGGGTGTAAGCGACTCCTTCCGCCCAGTTCACATAGACCAGTCTGGCCGTTTTGTCCGTATCAGCGCCCGATTGTGTGGTCACAACCACGGCGATGAGTATCACCACCAGTATGACCACGGCGATGATGATTTTAGTCTTGTTCTTCATCAATTTTCTCCTTTATTAGATTACAATTCAAAGAAAAGTAATTCAATAATATATTTAATTTTTTACAACACTAAAGAAATTTCAGTCGAGAGTCAACGGATAATCGGGGAAATAACTCGAAAATTATTAAATATAGAAAGAAACTACTTAGAATCGTATATTTTAGGTATGTAAATATAAAGATAACAGGTGACGGGATTTCTTGGTCCGGGAAGGTATATGTATGGGCAGAAGAGACAAAAGGCCGGCGGTCACAGAGGGGGTACAGGGAAGGGCTTCATTTTTTTTGACAAATATTCCCCCCTTGAGGTATGATTTTGTAGATAATTCAAAACAGGGGTATGCACATGGCTCCCGTCGCTTTTCTCCAAGATGTTGAACCATTACATCTTGGACAAGAAAATCCCTCTGGCCATCCTAGAGCTTCTAAATACTCCCTGCAGGATTCTTCTGTTGAAAACCGTTCTTCGAGCTCCATCAAATTATTCGGGTAGACTTCCCTGACCCTAATACACTACATATAGCGCCCTCGGGAGCGTCCACGGGAGTCAAGTGCATATCCCTGAAAGTTATTTTGACAGATATCTTTTTCTGCGGTACCATGAACACATAATCAAATTTTAGTCAAGGAGGTGAAGGTAAACCCGCTGCTATAAATGACGTTGTAATGATGTCAAATCGAGTGTTTAAAGCAACCATCACAAATAAGGAGAAGGATTATGGAAGGGAGTACGGAAAGAAAAAATCTGTATGATATCAAATTCGGAAAGAGGCCTCTATATGTGCTTATAGGCGCGGTGTTAGGCGCAGCCGTGGGAGCACTGGTAGGTGAGAGCATGGGTCTTTTCGAGCCTCTCGGACTTATCTTCATTAGATTGTTGAAGTTCATCGTAGGCCCGCTCATCCTGATCTCGATCGCCCACGCTTTGACCACGATGGAGGATTTCAAGAGGCTCGGTAAGGTCTTCGGATATTTTATGATCTACTGGGCGGTATTCGGGGTTATTGCCTCTATAATTGGGTATATAACCGCTTCCATCATGAAACCCGGTTTAGGAGTGGACCTGCCCGAGAAAACCGCACAAATCGCCGGGACTTCGTTTAGAGATATCCTGCTCAGCTTTTTCCCACAAAATGCAATTGAACCTCTCCTCGAGATGCAGATGCTGCAGATCATTGTCATCGCAATACTGATAGGCATCGGCATTGCTCTGCTATCGAGCAAAGATCAGGATAAAAAAACGACGGATTTCCTGCGAAATCTCATCGAATCTTCTCTCGTGCTCATCTACAAGATTGTCGATATGGTTCTCTGGTATGCACCGATCGGTGTATTCTTTCTGATTGCCAACCTCGTAGGTACTACCGGAGGGGATGCCTTGGTGTCGGTTGTTAAGATGGTCGCTACGCAGTGGACTGCCTACCTGGTTATTCTGCTGGTACTCCATCCGCTGATCATGCTTCTTATCCTAAAAGTCACTCCATTCTCCTATTGGAGGAAAATGGCACCTGCCATGATCACCGGTTTTGCCATTCAGAGCAGTTCAGGTACTCTTCCCGTTACCCTGAGTTCCGCGAAGAAACTTGGTGTAACCGAGGATTCTGCCGAGGTTATTCTTCCGATCGCCGCGACTATCAATATGCAGGCGGTTGCAGCCGAGATGCCGATTTATGTGCTCTGGGTTGCGCAGATGTACGGACTTGAGTTGTCGTTCCTCTCGATTGTTATTGCCATATTCATGGGTGTGTTCGGTGCCGCCGCGTGTGCCGGTGTGCCGGGAGGCGGAATCCTGATTGCAACCATAACGCTTACCACATTGGGTATGCCCCTCACCGCTGTAGGTTGGATTGCGGGTATCTACGTGTTCATCGATGTGCTGAATACGATGACAAATGTTACCTCCGATCCCCTTGGAGTTATGGTGGTAAATAAGTGGTTGAAGGAATTCGACAAAGAGAAGTACTACGCAAAAGAAACTACCTAATATGATCCGGTAGAACCAATACATATTCTTAGGCTATGAAAATTCATCGAAGAGTGGTATGTGCGGGTTTACCACCTTCGATGTTTTTTTTAGGGCTGTGTTGTGCGACAGTTTTGTTTGAGCGGAGGAGAAATGAAAAAGACACTGGTAATAGGTACTGGCGGAACAATAGCGTCTACCCCGACGGAAAAGGGGCTCTCATCTACCCTGAGCGGTGATGAGATCATAAAGATCGCGGGAATTAACACTGACGCGGTTGAAGTGACGGTGAATAATCTGTTCAACATAGACAGTACACTGATTCAACCGGAGGACTGGGTTGCAATAAGCGAGACGATTGCCGAGGCCTATGAGAGCTATGACGGATTTGTGATCACCCATGGAACCGATACGATGTCATACACCGCTTCCATGCTGTCCTATATGCTCGGACCCATAAATAAACCCGTGATTATCACCGGATCGATGAAAACGGTAGTCGAGGAAGGAACAGATGCCATTGCAAATCTAAAAGACAGCTTTACGGTGGCACAGGAGGACCTCGAGGGGGTCTATGTGGTATTCAATCATAAGCTGATAAGAGGGAGCAGGGTATCGAAGCTAAAGTCGGTTCAATACGATGCCTTTGTAAGCATCAATTATCCTGTAATCGCCGAAATACACGATGGACAGGTAAGCTACAAGGGAGAACCTTTACCGGGGAGGTCTGGTTTAAAACTCGATACTCGATTCGATCCGCATTTTGCAGTTATTAAATTCTTTCCCGGTCTGGATCCGAATATTATAAGCCTTTTCTCGGATGCCGGTTATAAGGCGCTGGTTCTAGAGAGTTACGGGAACGGTGGAATGCCATACAGGCGCAGAGATATCGCCGCCAAAGTAGAGGAGGTTGCCGGGAAAATCCCCGTTCTGCTGACAACCCAGGTGGTATACGACGGAGTAAATTTGCACACCTACGAAGTGGGTCAGAGGGCTCTGGAGACCGGTGTAATTTCGGCGTACGATATGTCGAAAGAAGCGAGCATCACCAAGCTCATGTGGGCACTGGGTCAGAGCGGTGACCCAGTGCGGATAAAGGAGATCATGAATACTGATTATGCCGGGGAGATCAGCGCGCCCTGATGATTTCGTTGGGACAAAGCCCCCGGTTTTTAGTACCCCGGGTTTTTGAAAATTGCCGTATTAAAACCGTATTAAAAAAGGAGATTGAATTATGCCGGTGTGTATAGCGGGTCACGCGGGAATAGGACATGTATGTTCCCATTCGGGGTTTGTGCAGGACGATTCACAGGGTTTCGCGGTGGTCTCGGGACTGCTGTGCTCAAAATTCGGTATCGACCCTGCGATACAAAAGGCCGGGTATGAC
>CAZJIN010000302.1:0-4255 GCA_964545955.1 uncultured Sediminispirochaeta sp. | reverse complement strand
TTTTTATTATAATGAGCTTCATGGCGGGGGTGGACAAAAAAAGTCTGCTTGTTCTGTTATTATTCGGTCTGCTTACCGTCGCCCTTACGGTTATTCCCGTGCTTGAAATGTATATTTTCCAGAATGATATCCGCCTCGTTGAATTGTTGAATGATAAAAACTTAGTCAACCTAAGTACCGGACTTTTTTTCAGCGTAGCTGTACTCTCTTATATATCATACCGTTTTACAAAAAGAACTTTTTTTATATCGATTTCAATTTTTCTGGCTGTAACAGGGCTTTCTCTTTTAACTTCATTTTTTCTCAGGAGTTTCATGAAAGACTACCAAATCATGAGGTTGATAGTTTTTATCAAGCCTGAGGTTGATCCCCGGGGGAGTGGATGGAATATTATTCAATCCCTCACCGCGGTAGGGTCCGGAGGAATGTGGGGAAAAGGCTTTTTGCAGGGAACCCAAAGTCATTACCAGTTTTTGCCTCAACAGAGCACAGATTTTATATTTTCAATCCTCGCGGAAGAATGGGGTTTTGTGGGGGCTTTGTTAGTACTCCTTTTGTTTTTTGTTTTGTTTTTAAGGGGATTTTTTATTCTCCTGCACGCGGGAGATGATTTTGGCGTATTTGCGGGTACGGGAATTCTTTTTTTGCTTTTTTTTCACCTGGTGATTAACATTGGAATGGCGATAGGAATAATGCCGATTACGGGAATACCCCTCTTTTTTCTTTCCTATGGGGGCTCTAGCCTGTGGTCCGCGACAATTGGGATGGCAATTATTCAGAATATCTATCTGAAACGCTACAAATACTGAACCTACGGGAATTAATGATGAAGAGAATACGACCTGAACTAGATCTGGCGGGTATACTGCCCCTCGTGCAGATGCCGGGAAGATATACAGGAGGTGAGTTCTCCTCCATACGTGAGCTTGGTTCTACCCTCGAAACTGCTCAGTCCGAGTTTCTTGCGGCTGTATGTTTTCCCGATCTCTACGATATCGGGATGTCCAATACGGCTATCAAACTGATATACACCCAACTGAATGCCCTCGAGGGAGTGCGTTGTGAAAGGGTTTTTGCCCCTGCTCCTGATTTTGAGGAACTACTGAGAATGGCGGGTATACCTCTCTACACGCTGGAAAGCGGGATTCCCCTGGATGAACTTGATCTTCTTGGAATTTCAGTGGGCTACGAGTTAAGCGCCACAACTATTCTCGCGGTACTTGAGTCAGGGCAGGTCCCGATACTCCGTTCCGACAGGGGGGATACGGACCCGATCATCATTGCGGGAGGACCCGCGATCACTAACCCGGCGCCCTTTTCGCGTTTTTTTGACGCGGTGTTTCTGGGGGAGGCGGAGAACGAATTTAGCGAAATAGTAGAAAAACTGAGAAATCTCAAAGTGCGTGGTGCAAACAGACAGGACAGGTTAGAGATTTTAATGTCTTTTCCCCATATCTGGATGCCTGAGAAAAAGGATTCAAGGATCTTCAGAAGTACCTGGAAATGTTTTAACACACCGAGACTGGGTCCATTTCCCGTTTCAAACGTAAGTGTGGTTCAGGACCACGGTGTGGTGGAGATAATGCGGGGATGTCCCAATGGATGCAGGTTTTGTCACGCTGGGATGTTTTACAGGCCTTTTCGCCAGAAATCCCTAAAATCTATTGTTGAGGAGACCGATTATTTTGTGTTTGACCTTGGATACAGGGAGATAACTCTCTCTTCGTTGTCTACGGGGGACTATCGACGATTGTCGGAACTCGTGGGCTTCTTAAACGAACGCTACACAGGTCTTGGTGTTTCATTTTCCCTTCCTTCCTTGAGGGTGAACAGTTTTACCCTTCCCTTGCTTCAAGAAGTCTCAAAGGTCCGAAAAAGTGGTCTCACCTTTGCCGTGGAGACAGCCGATCTTCGATCGCAGCGGGGAATTAACAAAGAGGTTCCCGTCGAACAGGTGATAGATATTCTGAAAGAGGCTCGCTCAAGAGGCTGGAACATGGCTAAGTTCTACTTCATGATCGGACTTCCTGAACACCTCTACGACGACATTGATGAAATCGACGCCCTTTCAGAATACATCCATAGGGTGCGTAAGGAAACCGGGTTCAAACTAAATGTAAATATCGGAACGTTCATACCAAAGCCCCATACTCCCTATCAATGGTCGCGGCAGCTTTCCGAAGAGAAAGCACTGGAAAAAATCAGAAAACTGCGTGAAAAATTTCACAGAGGCCCCGTAAAGATTTCATATCATTCACCCTTTGTCTCTTTTCTTGAGGGTATGATTTCCCGGGGCGATGAAAGGGTAGGGGACCTTATAGCGAAGGCCTATCACCGAGGAGCCCGACTGGACGCCTGGGAGGAGTACATATCCTACGATATTTGGCGTGGAGTACTGGAGGAGACCGATGGTGTTGTGGAAGAAGAAACCTGTCGAGCCCGCGGATTGGAAGAAAATCTCCCCTGGGACAATATCGACATCGGTGTAAAAAAAAGCTACCTCCGTGGGGAGTTGGAAAAATCAGAATCCCAAACCCTCACCGAGGAGTGTGTATTCCCCTGTACTCATCATTGTGGAGTGTGCGTCAAATCTCTGAAACCTGAAATCCCCCAGGAGGATGAATCTCTCAGTCTTATTCCACCTCCCCCTGCGGAACTTTTCCGATACAACTCAGAAGAGAGCGAAGGGAGCTGGTATCTTTTTTTATTCGAAAAAAAAGGAAAATCTAGGTTTCTATCACATATAAATATCATGACCATCTTTGAAAGGAGCTTTCAACGGGCGGGCATGATAATGGAATACACAAAGGGTTTCAACCCGAAGCCCCGCATTGATTTCGCGCATCCCCTTTCCTTGGGAATCGAATCGATGGAAGAGGTAGCCCGCTGCAAGGTATACAATATTCAATACGACGAAGAGTTTCTTTGCAGTACCATCAATAAAAAACTACCGGAAGGAATAAAGGTGAAGACCTTTCGCCCATTTCCCGGTGTACAAGCTCACGGGAAGGGAAAATCCCTCATGTCGTTATTTGCCGGAGCCGATTATTCAATCACACCGCATCAAGCAGATTACGCAGCTTTGAAAACAATGCATGAAAGGATTCTCGAGTTTCTGAAGGAAAAGGGGTTTTCCCTCGATTCCGTGTGTCTCAAGGATGATCATATTAACCTGTATGTACCCGCGACGGGTGAGGGAAAATACTCACTGAAAGTGCTTTTCACAGAACTGGAGGGAGGACCGGGGCCTTTTTTATCAAAATACGGGGTGTTGCGCACTTCTCTTTCTATGATAGACAAAACCATTGTCGATGATGGAGAGGGGCATGTTCGTGGAAGTTACTTAAGACTGGTTCTATAATGTATTATTTATGATACACTAATTATAGACCTTTGTTTTTTGCCTCGTCCCATAGATCGTCCATTTTTTTAAAATTTTCCTTTGACAAGGAGAGTCCAATCCGCTCCATCCCTTTCTCAATGTGAGAAAATCTGGAGAGAAACTTCTTGTTAGTCTTATTTAAGGCGATCGCCGGATCAATATTGAGGTACCTTGATATATTGATTATGGAAAAAAGAACATCCCCGACTTCTCCCTCCAGAGAATCGGAGGGGGCGTTCTCAGGGCTTTTTTCCTTTTCCTCGACCAGGCATTCCTGTAGTTCTTCTATCTCTTCTTGGAGCTTCGCGAATACATCCTGAATATTTTCCCAATCGAACCCGACCTTTGCGGCTTTTTTTTGAATTTTATAGGACCTCTCAAGGGGAGGCATGGTTCTGGGAATCTTATCAAAAATAGATTCATCGCTGTCCTTCTGTTTATTTTCCACGGTTTTTTTAATGTGATTCCAGAGTTCAACGACCTCATCGGGATCATTTTTTATCACATCGCCGAACACATGGGGATGACGACGTACGAGTTTTTCAGAAACCTCCCGAAGTACATGATCAATTGAAAAACTATTCTCTTCCTCTCGAATAGCACAAATCATCGTGGTAACAAGGAGGATGTCACCAAGCTCTTCACGTTGGTTGGCAATATCATGATTCTCGATCGCGTCAATGAGTTCATACACTTCCTCAATAAGGTTGGGAGAAAGACTGGTGGCCGTTTGTTTTCGGTCCCAGGGGCAGCCATCGGGGGACCGAAGGGTTTTTACTATTCTGTAAAATTCTAGAAAACTCTCTGATATTTCAAGAGATTCTTTTTCAGCAAGTGGAACAAGTTTCTTTTTATAACTCAAAATGCACTCCC
>CAZJIN010000301.1:0-4262 GCA_964545955.1 uncultured Sediminispirochaeta sp. | reverse complement strand
CCGTCTCGGCCGTCTTTTTGTAGATACCAGGCCTCCTCAAAAAGCCCGGGTGGGACGCAACCCCGCTACCGGGGAAGAACTCACCATTCCGGCAAAGCCGGCCCGCGGTGTGCCGAAGATCTCCTTTTCCAAATACATGAAGGAGCGGGCTGAACCGCTGGCGGAGGAAGAATAATTCTTCCTAATGGCACTCCTTTCACTTCCTAATACTAGCGAAGGTGAAGTAATTTCTCCTATGGAGAAAATATGAAACTGTTATGGAATAATGAAATTGAAGGAGATATATCTCAGCACTACATTCTAAAAAGACAAACCCCTACACTACGACCTTTCATGCCTCCCCACACTCATGATTACGCTGAGTTGATCTATGTCGAGAGGGGAAGTGCGATACACCAGGTAAATGGGGTCAACGACCGTGTCGGAAAGGGGGATGTGCTTTTCATTTATCCTGAAACGGTGGAACACTGTTATCTGGACTTTGACAAAAGCTTTTCCCTTCTCCAGATACTGTTCACCGGGGAAAGTTTTAATTTTATAGTTGGTCGGTACTCCGAGTCCGTTGATGGGCTTCTCAGTGAGACATCGAAAAACCGCCTAGTCAACCTCAGACCGATGCAGCAGATCTGGTTCGAAAGAAACTTCGATTCCCTTCTGTTAACCAGACACAGCCTTATTGAAATAGAACGTTTTCTTCTCAATTTTATTTACATTATTCGCGAGTCTAATAATCTGAATGGCCGGGAGAACGGCTCTGAACATTGGTTGAATAAGGCCCTCAGAGAGATCCAGGAGCCGAAAAATTTCATAAAAGGAACAAAAGGCTTTGTTGAAATCTGCAACCGTTCCGCGGAACACGTTGAAAGAGAGGTGAAAAAGAAAACTGGTAGGACCATTACCGATGTGGTCAATCAAGCCAGAATTGCCTGGGCTTCCTACATGCTGATATATTCCGATACCAGTATAATCGACATCGCCTATGGCTGCGGACTTGACAGTATCAGTTATTTTTACAAGTTATTCCATGAACATTACAAAATATCCCCCGCAAGGTACCGGAAACAGGGAGATCCCAGCTCCGAGACAAAACTCAAAGATTACTTGATTCCACCTTTCTAATGTGTTCATTTTTAAAAATCTATAGTCGAATTTTTTTTTTACTCACCAAACATCAGCAGAGAGGAAAAAATCGTCAAAAAAAGGGAAGCAGCTTGCAGATATGGGGTTTACACTTACCCTGTTGTCGACAATGAACAGAACACACTATAGGAGGTAGGAATGAAAATAGGTGTTTTTTCAAGTGTTTTATTGGTCATTCTGCTGGTTCTGCTACCGGTATCGATGATTTGGGCCGGTGGTCAGGGTGAAAAAGAAGAGGGAATGGAAGGAGAAGAAGAACAGGTTTGGTTGTTTCGGTATGGAAATCAGCAACCGGAAACCCACAGTCGTACTATTTCCATGCAGTGGTTCGCAGATGAACTGGAAAAACGTTCCAATGGCAAAATTGATGTTGAGATATACCACAGCGGAGTACTAGGTACGGAAAAAGAGATGTTCGAGATGACCGTTACCGGCGCCCTTGAAGGTTACCGCGGAGCTTTTTATGAACAACTTAACCCGCAGTTCAACCTTTACAATGTACCCTTCCTTTTTCAGACCTACGAGGAAATGATCCACTTCAATGCCAGTGACATGGCGAAGGATATGTGTAAAAAGGGATCGGTGCAGGGGATTTATATGCCGGCGGTAGGATTTACCGGTTTCAGGTCGGTTATCACCAAAACCCGCCAGATTGTAGATCCCGAAGACCTAAAGGGAATCAAAATGCGCTCTCCCGGCCAGGCGCCGATTCTTAATTTTTACCGACATTTTGGGGCCAATCCCCAGGAAATGGCCTTTTCCGAAGTGTATATGGCCCTCAAGCAGGGAGTGTTGGACGGCGGAGATAATTCACCTACCAATATTCTTGCGGCTAACCTTCAGGAAATCGCTCCATACTTTACAGCGTTGAACTATATGGCGGGTGCAGATCCCCTCATGGTTAATATGAAATGGTACAAAAGCCTTACTTCGGATCTGCAGAAAATCTTCAACGAGGTTTCTATGGAAGCACTTCAGTACTGGGATGAACTCGAGTCACAGGCTTCTCTCGATGCAATCAAGACGATCAGCAATTCCCCCGGTGTTGAGGGAATAGATATGTCCGAACTTCCCGAGAAGGCTGCCGTATGGGAAGAAGCATGTAAACCTCTCTGGCAGGACTTTGTTGATGAAGGGTTTTTTACCTGGGAAGATCTTGACCGGGCACAGGAAATTATTGCCGAAGTTCGAGGAAAGTAAATTTACTAAAAATCCGAAATCGGCGGTGAAGGCTTATCTCACCGCCGTATTTCAATGAATTACTGAATATTTTTCCGAGAGGAATCTATGTACAAATTTCTTATGAAGATAGATAGATATCTCACAAGAACCGCTGAAACCGTTCTAACCATACTTTTTATTGCCATTTTTATCATGGTTTTTTACCAGGTAATACTGCGCTATGTTTTCAATACTTCAATTTTCGGAACTGCTGAAGTTTTCACCATGCTATTTGCATATGCGTCGTCGCTTGGTTCTGCCGTCATGGTGAGAACCCGGGGGCATATAAAAATATCCATCTTTATCGATAGACTTCCCGTTCCGTGGAGAAAAATAATTCTTTCACTGGACTACCTGCTGATTGCCGTATTCAGCTATTTCATCGTGGATCAGAGTATTCCATGGCTGAAAAGCATACGCCTTTTCAAATCCCAGGTCACAGGCATCAGCCGGGCGGTGGAATCTATAATGATACCTATCGGTTTTGGTCTCATTATTTTTTACTGCTTTATCAATATTATCAGCCTGTATCTGAGCCCGGAAGAAGCAGACAAGGAGTTTTCCAGTGGAGAACTGGAGATCACTACCGCCCTGGAAGATGCGAAATGGTCGAAAAAACCTGACTCGAAAAACATAAATGGGGAGGAGTTCGAAATATGATACTCCTATTAGTCAGTCTTATTATCTGTCTTGTTATCGGTATACCGATTGCCTTTTCCCTCGGATTTTCCGCTTTGAGCTATTTTCTCATTTACCGTCCCGAACTCCTGAGCATTCTTCCCCAGAGAGTCTTCTCCGGCTTCAACAGCGAAGCGATGATCGCCCTACCCCTTTTTATCCTCATGGGACAAATGATGAATCTCAGCGGAATCACCCACAGGATAATCGATTTCAGCAACCTGATTTTTGGAAAATTCAAGGGAGGACTGGGGGGCATCAATGTTTTTGCAAGCATGATATTTGGTGGGATATCCGGCTCTTCTACTTCCGACACAGCATCGGTTGGCGCAATTTTGATACCGGAAATGAAAGCCAGGGGATATACACCCGAATATTCCGCCGGGATTACCGTTGCCTCTTCCACCATGGGTATGATAATTCCACCTAGTGTCCCTATGATTCTCTACAGCGTGGTTTCCGAAGAGTCGGTGGGAAAACTTTTTCTCGGCGGTGCACTGCCGGGAATAATGATAGGACTCTTCCAACTCACTATAAATTTTTACCTTTCCTATACAAGGGATTATCCCCGTGAAGAATTTACCTACTCCCTTAAATTTATTTTGAGCACGGTTCGTACTTCCCTCATTGCACTTATAATGCCTATCTTTGTGGTGGGTACCGTGGTGTTCGGGGTAGCCACGGCCAATGAGTCGGCTTCTTTTGGGGTGATGTACGCCCTACTGGTGGGTATCTTTGTGTTCAGGGGTATTTCCCTGAAATCTTTACCCAAACTCTTTCTTTCTGCTATCAATACCTGCGCTTCCATCATGATTATCATTGCAATTTCCCAGCTTTATATCTGGATTTTGGCTCTGGAGCATGTGCCTCAGGATCTGGCTGCATATATTGTTGCCTTTGATCTGCCCCCGACTTTGTTTTTATCGGTCATCATGGTGATTATTTTGCTTGCAGGAACTTTTATCGATGTGAGTCCCGCTATTCTGTTGATTACACCGGTATTTTTACCCGCCGTCGTAGCGGTTGGAATATCGCCTATACAGTTTGGGGCTCTTCTGATCACCGGCCTGGCGGTAGGAACCGTCACGCCCCCCGTCGGCACCTGTCTGAATGTTGCCGCTGCCATTTCAAGACTCGGTATCGGCAAAATATTTGTCGGGGCATCTCCTTTTCTCTCGGGGAATGTACTTACTTTAATTCTTATCTGCTTCGTGCCTCCGATT
>CAZJIN010000300.1:0-4287 GCA_964545955.1 uncultured Sediminispirochaeta sp. | reverse complement strand
AAGTTGAGGAAATGGATTCAGACAAGTTGGGGAAACTTCTTCTGGCGTGGAACACGATGCCGGGGAATTTTTAGAATTATCGAATAATATATAGGTTCCGGGATTGGAGATGAGCGGCCGCCGTGCCGTTTTTTACCCTATAGATGAAAGCAATTTTTATAAAACAACCCCATTTCTCCGGAGATGCATTATTGGAATCGCGAAAAAGCCGGGTTGCTCATTGGTCTGATCGGATAAATCTGCTAAAGTGGGGTATCCTTATCCTGAAAAGGAGCTAATGATGATAAAAATGATGATAAAAACACAAGCTTCGGTCCACCCGGGCCGTGCATATGGAATCCTGATCTTTATAATAGGGCTGGTGGGGGTGCTTTTTTCCTGCGCCTCCTACGAGTACCCCGATGGGTATGGATTTGTGGAAAAGGTGAGATTGACCGGTCACACCGACCAGGTGCTCGATATGGACCTCACCCCAGACGGCAAGTACCTGGCCACGGCGAGTGCCGACGATACCGTGAAGATCTGGGACACCGTGGCGATGAAGGAACTCGGTGTATTGGAGGGGCACGCCGATGACGTCTACGCCGTGAGTTTCGGGCCGGGGCCTGAAAGGATCGCCACGGGATGTCGGGATGGTGCGGTACGGGTGTATGGGCTACCAAGCGGGGAGCTCCTGCATACCATGCGCGGACACGCCGAGACTGTTACCACCGTGGCTTTTTCTCCCGACGGCGGGCAGATACTGTCGGGGGGAAAGGACTCTACAGTCAGGGTTTGGGACGCTCAATCGGGGGATCTCCTGAAGGTATTCCGTGAGCATGGTGACGAGATCAACATGGTCATCGTCGGTCCTGACGGCAGGATGGGATACTCCACTTCCAACGACGGAACAGTGCGCTCCTGGTATCTTCAGGAGGACCTTGCCCCCGGATTTATCGAGAAGGTGAACCGGTACGGTACCACGAACCTCTCCCTGAGTCCGGACGGGAAAAAGATGGCTTTTACGGGGATGGACAAGATCTACGACGAGGCTGCGAAGGAGTGGAAGAAGGAATACCCCCTCTACATTGCGGATATGGGGTCCAACTGTCTTGAAAATCTGGTGACTCGCTTTGGACACACCCGGAATGTCTGGGGGCTGGCATGGTCACCGGATGGAAAGTCCATCGTAACGGGAGGGAGCGATGAGAGGCTCTTTTTCCGGGGTGTTGCGAGTCAGTATGACCGTCAGAAGGTACTGCCGAAGGCGGGGAATATATGGGATCTGGAATTTTCCCCCGATGGGAGCAGGCTTTTTGTTGCCGGCAGCAAAGGGGACGTGGTCGTTTTTACCAGGTAAAGACGAAGTCGAAGGTGGAATAGTCCGGCGACAACCGTGGAAACGCGGGGTCGCCGGATTTTTTTATTTTTTAATAAAAGATTGAATCAGGGATGCGGTTTTCCTTCTCTTATATATATGTAAAGCGGATTCCGGAACCGTGAAAAAAATTTTTAGAGAAGGAGAGACGGAATGAACAATCTCAATTCGATTATTGTCGAGGGAAATCTGACTAGAGACCCGGATTACAAGGCAACCCCTAAAGGTACCCCTGTGTGTATGCTGTCGGTGGCGTCCAACCGGTATTACAAGGTCGAGAACGACACGAAGCAGGAGGTTTCGTTTTTCAACGTGGAGACCTGGGCAAAACTCGCCGATACCTGCAACCAGTATCTGTCGAAGGGCCGGGGGGTGCGCGTGGTGGGACGGCTGAAGCAGGATCGTTGGACTAACCAGGAGGGGAAGAATCGAGAGCGGATCAAGATCGTGGCGGAACACGTGGAGTTCAAGCCACAATTCAAAAAATCCGAGGATTTCGCGGCTGAACAGAACAAAGAGGGCGGTCAGGATGAACAGAAAGAGGAACAGGAACTTCTCAAAGCTGTATAGACAATCTCTCCGATGATTTTCATGGTATGATTTTTTTTCATGAGGGTCGTATGCCCTATGCATACGGCCCACCCGTTATAGACAACTCTTTAAGTATACAATACAATCTTATAAGCAGGGTGGCTGCGTATACTGTGGGCTGAGAATTGCCGTGGTACAAAACTGAAAGTGGAATCGAGGCTGATGAAGCGAAAAAAGTTGACCGGCAGGGAAATTGATCAGGCCCTGGAGAAGATCCGGGAACTCTATGATCACTATATGGTTAGATATATTAAGGGGCGGAGCGCGCGAAAGGGTTTTGAGGAACGGTACAATGAGGCCTTGAGGGCGAGAATCGATCTAGACCGTTTTTTATCCACGGAGGTGAAGATCATCAAGCAGATGATCGTCAGGGCCGAGGAGGAATTGAAGCAAACATCCACGGAAAATGTTTCGACGAGGGAAGAAATTATACAGAGGGATTCCAACGGCAGGAAGATGGATTTTGCCGACCGGGTTATTGAAAAGATGAAGAAGAAGGTATCAAAATATCCCGTCATCGGCCTGGAGAGTTCCGAGGTGTGGGAGGTCGATCATCTTTTTGGAGCTCTTCAGAAGTTGGACCGGGATATCTGGCCGGGAATCGATCGAATATACAGGAAGATCTATCCCTCCCGCTACGATGGCCCACGTATTGTCCTGGAGAACCGACTGCAGGAGCTTGCCGAACCAAGGATGGGGGGAACCCCCCAGGGGCTTCACACGCTGCAGATGTTGTTGGGTCGTTTTCCAAGAAACTACAGGGAGATTGAATGGGAGGTTAAGCAAACCATCCTGAAATCTTCATTTTTTCTCCATACCCTGAAGGGAGAGCTTGAAAAATTGCTCAAGGATTCGTATCTTGCAGAAAGTGACCGGAGGGTGGTTGAATCCGGTATAGAATACGTGAACGGCATGATCGAAGATTTCCGTCTCAAGGACCTGAAACAAAAATAGCATTTCAACAAACCCGGGAGGGTCTTCTGGTATTGAGATAGAAGGTCCCCTGACATATTGTATCTACAAGGAGTTTAGAATGGCCGGAGTATCGGTTTCCGCCGACAGTTTTGAGAAAGAGGTTTTAAATGCGGATGTTCCCGTAATAGTGGATTTTTGGGCCGAGTGGTGTGTACCATGCAAGATGATTCATCCAATCCTGGAAGAGATCGAAGCAGAGTACGGGAGCAGGGTCAAAGTAGTCGAAGTGGATGTGGACAAGCATGGTGAGTTGGCCGGCCAGTACAATATCATCAGTATTCCAACCCTTTTGCTCTTTAAAGACGGGGTAGTGGTCAATCAACAGGTTGGCGCGGGTCCCCGTCAAACCATTGAGAAGCTGTTCAAGGACTATCTCTGATACTGCCCCCGTTGCCGGGGTGGTCTCCCTTTTTATGGAACATACAATACTGTAGAGTTTTCATACCCAAAGGTACTCTCACCGGTATCCACTATGACCCAGTCCGCGGCGGAGTTGGTGTCGTCCCGCTCGGGTAATCGTCCCATGGACCTGGTTGCGGTGGAGTCGTCGGGGTTGACTCCGTCCTCCGGAGCGATGAGCCGGTCCTGAGCGATCCATGCCCCCTCCTGGAGGAGTTGATCCGCCTTCTCCATGGTGGCGGTGCTGCCGAAGCCCCGATAGGTGTCGTCGGATTGTGAGGTCCTGTTGCTGTAGAGAAAAGCGTCGAGGATTTCCCCCGCGGTGTGGCTGTAGATCGATATCACCCCGTTGTTCCCCGAAAGTCCGCTGCCTCCAAAAACCCAGAAATCCAGGCCATAATCCGAAGCGTCCTTTGCCCCGCATTGAATGGTGGATTCGGTCTCGTCGATTTCATCGGGAGACCCCGCCGGTTTGAAGTGGACCACCAGGTAGTCACCCCTCGAGACTTCCACTGGGGGCAGGATTTTGCAGTGCTCTGGGAAGTCGGCGGTGCCCTCAAAGACGGCCAGACCGGCGGTGTTTCCATCCGAGAGGACTTTGATTTCTACCTTGTCGGGATTCGCGGTTGAACCCTGAGTGGTAATCTCGTTGAGCAGGACCTGGGGGATCCGCGGGTTGAACCCGTAGACCTTCGCCAGAAGGGTGTGGGAATTCGAGGCATGATCGGTCACCGTCACTTCGAGGGAATATTCTTCCCCCGGGGACATCGCTTCTGAAAATTGCAGTTCCAGTTGATTTTCGCTTGCAACGGCGTCTTCCAGGGTGAGTTCGGGGCTGCTGTTGAAGCATCCGTCGACCAGTTCAACCGCTTCGGAGAAGCGGAGGAGCACACGGGATTCGTCCGGGATCTCGGTGCCGATAAAGACGGGGGGGCGGAAATCCTCCTTCAGCAGAACCCTCTGAT
>CAZJIN010000299.1:0-4290 GCA_964545955.1 uncultured Sediminispirochaeta sp. | reverse complement strand
CACGACTCTGCGATGTATTTCCGGACTGGAAGAACCCGACAGTGGTGAAATCTTCATCGACGGTACCTGCATATTTTCAAGCGAAAAGTTCATCAACATTTCCCCCGGTAAACGGGGCCTGGGCCTCGTATTTCAGAACTACGCACTCTGGCCCCATATGAAGGTAGGTCAGAATATATCCTTCGGTCTTCGCAAAGCCGCGGATACCCTCGAAGAAAAGCGTGGGAGAATCAACGATATACTCAAGACTGTGGGGCTTGAAGGCTATGAAGACCGTTATCCCCATGAACTGAGCGGCGGTCAGCAGCAAAGAGTGGCCGTCGCGCGCATGGTGGTGACCCGGCCGGACATCTACCTTTTCGACGAGCCCCTTTCCAACCTCGATGCAAAACTCCGGATGAAGCTTCGGTCTGAGCTAAAACGCCTGCACCTCGACCTGAAGGCCACCACGGTATACGTGACCCACGACCAGATAGAGGCGATGGCCTTGTCCGATAAAATTGTGGTTATGAAGGATGGAATCATCCAGCAGATCGGTTCACCCTCCGAAGTCTACCACTTTCCATCAAATCTGTTCGTGGCCGATTTCATGGGCAATCCCCAAACAAACCTTCTGCAAGGCCTGATCCACAGGAGCAACGGAAAATGTCTGTTTCAATCTGAATACAACTCCGATATTGAAATCGACACGGGGGAACAGGAAAAACTCGAGGACGAACAGCAGGTGGTCCTTAACATCCGACCCGAGGATTTTATAATAACCCGGGAAGATACTCCGGGAATGAAATACAGCGTATACACGGTTCAACCTACAGGATCCGAGGTACTCCTCCATCTGACATCGCTGGAAAGCGGCCCGGAGATCATGGTAAAAGTACCCGAAGATCAGTGTTCCGGAATCGACATAGAATCAATCGTGTCCCTCATTCCCAGACGCGGAAACATCTATCATGGAGAGAGTGAAGAGCTTCTTTGCTCATTTGGTAAATGGACAAAATAAACGTAAGCCAACAGATTCTCACCCTTTATGCATCTTTTTCTAAACAGCAGCAGAAGGTCGCTGATTTTATCCTCAATAATATCGACGATGTGATCTACTACCCCATTGCAAGACTTGAAGAAGCCATCGGAGTCAGCAAGGCCACGGTAGTACGCTTTGCGCAGCACCTCGGATACCAGGGCTTCAACGAGTTTCGAGATGCCCTCTTCGACTACTACAGAGAAACCCTCTCCCCCGAATCGAGGATGCGGCACTCCATCGAGTCGATGAAAAACGGCGACTGCTCCTTTGATAAGATTGTCGGAAGGGAAATACAGTACCTGGAAGCCGCGCGAGAAACTATTCGGGAAGAAGTTTTCAGCAAATCCGTTGAAAGAATCTGCTCGGCCGAGACCCTGTATATTTTTGCCCCGGGTCCGAACGAACATCTCGCCTCTTATTTGCATTTCCGCCTGCGACGTTTAAAATTCGATTGCAGGAAGGTCGTTTCGGCGGGACGGGATATCTTTGAACATTTTCTCCTCCTGAAACCGGGAGATGTGGCGGTAGTGTACAACTTTTCCAGACCCTCCGTGGATTTCATGCGGGTCATCAATCTCCTCAAGGACCGGAATATTCCGACTATTCTTATTACCGACATGCAAACCCCTTCGATTACAAGCATTGTCACCCATGTGCTATACGCGGAAAGGGGTCCCCGCGGCACCTTTCCTTCTCCTGTTGTTCCTATGGCGATAACCTTCGCCCTGCTGATGAAAATCGAAGACACCCTCAAGGAAGAAGCCGTTGAAGCCCTCAAGACGCTGGGAGAACTGAGAGATGAATATTTTTATTCCGAACGCTTTCAACCAAAAAACGAATAGAATAAACGAGGTACACCATGGATGAAAAAAAGATTTCCCTCTCCCTTCCCCACTCTTATCTGTCAGGACGAAAAATTTCGAAGCGTGATCATATTCTCTCCGATCTCTTTGGGCCCGCCGAAACATTCCTGTCCCAAAACGGAAAAGATCTTTCGGGAATTGAGATCAGCCACTTCAATGATTCCGCCCCCCGGGAAAATATTGTGAAGGCGATCCATGCCGTCTGGAATGCCGGTCTCGACGTGATTCTCCATGCCCACATCCCCATGGAACTGCAGGGCTCCCACCTCGCCGACGTATATCCATGGCTCGATGCGATCCTTGGGGAACTGACACAGCACCAGCAGGAACTGATGTTCAATGTCCATACCCTCTCATCGGAGACCCTCGATCAGCAGACCCTCATGGGAAAAACAATTGAAAACCTCAAGATTCTCTCGTCTATGATGGAAAATGAAGAAATCCCCCTCACCATCGCCGTTGAGATAAACAGAAAAAAAGAGGTCAACGACCCGAGCACAAACTATGAAAACCTGGTTGAAATCTGCTGGCAGGTGGACCACCCCGCGGTGGGAATCGGTTGGGACATCGGACATACCTATTCGAACGTACTTCACTCAATCATTCCGAAGGAGCCCCCCGGGGAATTTATCGGTCGAGTGATTCATACCCACATTCATGATCTCGGACACAATGGGCAAACCCACTGGCCCCTGAGGACGGGAAGCCTTCCCCTTGATTTTTATATGAAAAAACTGTATTCCATACATTATACGGGGTTCCATACACTCGAACTCTACCCGGAACGATTCATCAATGTCATTGATGCGAAGAAAACAATGCTGGAAAGTATATCTATTCTGAAAAACTGGGAACCCTGAAAGTAAGGCGGAATACGTTTATGCAGATAATAGATCTCCATTGCGACACAATTCTCAAACTTGAAACGTCCGACGGAACATCACAACTCAGAAGGAACTCCCTCCACCTGGACCTGGAAAAAATGCTGAGGGGCGGCCTGGAAGCCCAGTTTTTTGCCCTCTTCATAAACCTGGAAAAACACCCGGACCCCCTCTGTGTTTTTCTGGAGACGGCGGACCGTTTCCGACGGGAAATCCATGAAAACAGCGACCTCATCGCCTTCGCCGGAAACCTTGAGGATTTTGACCGAAACGCCGCGAATGGTCTGATGAGCGCCTTCCTCACCATTGAAGATGGAGGGGCCCTCCTGGGAGAAGACTATCTGCTCCGCAGCGCCTACGAATTGGGAGTCCGATTGATTACCCTCACCTGGAACTATGAGAACGCCCTCGGATTTCCCAACGCAATCCCCGAACACCGCGAGAAGGGGCTTAAGAAACGAGGCCGGGAAACCGTTGAGCTGATGAACAAACTGGGTATGATCGTCGACGTCTCCCACCTCTCCGACGGCGGCTTTCGGGACGTGGCGGAAATTTCCCGACGCCCCTTCATTGCCTCCCACTCCAACGCCCGTGAAATATGCGGTCATCCCCGCAACCTGACCGATGACATGATCAGAACTATCGCCGACAGGGGCGGCGTCATCGGACTCAACTTCTGTCCCGCCTTCCTCAACGGTGGGAATAACGGGAGGATCGAAGACATGATCAAGCACCTCACCCATATCAAAAACATCGGCGGCCCTGAAGTACTTGCCATGGGCTCCGACTTCGACGGGATCGGAGGGGACCTGGAGGTGAAGGATACCGGGGAGTTCCCTCTCCTCCTTTCGGCTATGGAGAAGGCCGGTTTTTCCCCGGAAGAGATCGAACTGGCGGCCCGGGAAAACGCCCGCAGAGTTCTGGGAGATGTCCTGTAAACCCGGAGGACCAGTGACCCGTCGTTTCTAAATTCTACCAGTTTTATCTTCAAATGTTCTAATATAATCAATAACTCTTGACAAATAGGGTTTTGTCGAAGAAAATGAAGCGAACCCACCAAAAAGTACACGGAGTAAAATAGCGTGAAAGCGGTTAGGCCCGAAGCTTCCGACGGGAACAACGATAAAGAGACGGTTCAAGGCCACGAGCCAAGATTTCGAGCTCTCTTCGAACTATCCCCGGACGGAATCATCATCCTGGACCTCAAAGGCAGGATACTCAATGTGAACAAGTCCTTCCTCAATCTCAGCGGGTACGAACGTGAAGATTTCGTGGGGAAGCATTTTTCCAGAATCCCCTCACGACTGCCTATGGACCTTGAGAATTACAAAAGCTTCTTCAACGCCGTTCTACACCGTGATCTCACCGATCTGGAATTCAACTGGCGTCACAAGTCGGGGACGATCATGCGGGGCCTTGCCAGAATCAAGGTGATGAGGGAGGGGACGGAAGCCCCCTTCGTGATGGCCGTCATCAGGGACATAGGGCCTCGGAGAGAAAAGTCCCCCGGAATGTTTGTACAGAG
>CAZJIN010000298.1:0-4292 GCA_964545955.1 uncultured Sediminispirochaeta sp. | reverse complement strand
GTTTACTATATATATCTGGTCGATGTATGTATTCAGGAATCTGAGCTCTTTGAACCTTTTTTCAAGGGAATTTCTGAAGTCCTCTTTGGGTTCATTCATCTTGAGATAGAACCTGATTTCCCTGTCCCAGACGATTTGGTTTGTCAGTTCACTGATTTCAGCAAACCTTAAATCAACAAGATCCTTCATCTCGGTCTGGATAGCTTTTTTATGATAAAGTCTTTCGTATCGTATCAGTCGTTCTGATAGAATGTAGCTGAAAATACTAAAAATAAAAGGAATTGAGAAAATAAGCAGGTAAGAGAATAACCATATATAGAATGTTTTGTTTTTCTTGAAAATGCCCATCTCTGTATGAGTTTAACCTAGATTGAGCGATTCCGTCTATGTTGAGCCGAGCGGCTCAGCAATTCTCAGTATGGAAAGTGTTTTACACTTTCCATACTGAGAATGCCTCCAACCGATGAGCAATTGCCATATTTTCTAAGGGTTTGAGGCAAATTCTCATTTTAGAAGTCTCAAAGACTTCTAAAATGAGAATTGCAAACCCCGCACAGTTTCGGTATCACCTGGTAAAGGTCACCCACTATACCGATATCGGCGATTTTAAAAATCGGGGCGGAGGGGTCGGTGTTTATGGCTACTATGCTGTTGGATTCTTTCATGCCGGCAAGGTGCTGAGGAGAACCGGAGATGCCGCAGGCGAAGTAGATCTTCGGTTTGACCCGGTTTCCGCTGTAGCCGACCTGATGTTCCCTGGAGATAAATCCACGGTCCACCACGTTGCGGGAAGCCCCTACTACGCCGCCGAGGATGTCCGCGAGTTCCTGAAGGATCTTAAACCCTTCGGGATTTTTGAGCCCCGCCCCCCCCGATACTACCACATCCGCGGTGGCGATGTTCACTTCGTTCTTGTGAAGGAGGCCGAGGACTTCGAGCCCCGATTGTTTCGGAGCTACGGACTTCCTTCGCACCACCTCGCCCTGCCGCGAGGTATCGCGGGCAGCCTCGGGAAATTCCCGGTATCTGATGGTGGCCATCTGCGGAAGGGTCTCCGTTTTTATGTAAGCCAGGATGTTTTCGGTGAAGGCGGGTCTGATCTGGACCAGTTTCCCCTCTTCATCGATCTCCAGGCCGGTGCAGTCGGCGGTGAGACCTGTCTTCAATGCAGCTGAAATCCTCGGTGCCAGGGACCTTCCGAAAGGGGTTGCGCCGAAAAGTACGATTTCCGGTGCGATATCCCTGATGAGCGTGAGGATATTCGTCCTGTAGAGGAGCTCATTCGGCAGGGAGAACTCGTCCCCCGCCGTATAGTGGACCGTATCGGCTCCGCGGAAGATGAGCTCTGTCGGGTTGATCCCCTCAGGACCGAGGAGGACCGCCTGAAGCGGGGCGGAAAGGGTATTCGCCAACTCCCGGGCCTTTCCCAGCAGTTCGAAAGAGACCGGGTGGATTGTCCCGTATTGCTGTTCCGCGAAGACCAGTATTCCACCTTTAGCCATGATGGGCCTCCTCCAGAAGGTGTTTTGACCGGCACAGTGCCGTAATATCACGCAGGGCCTCTTCTTCCCGATCGCGGTAGATTTTACCGCTTCGGCCTGCCTGGTCCGGGATGACGATCTTTTTTACCCTTGTGGGAGAGCCCTTGAGTCCGGGGAGTTTAAGGGGAAAGTGGGGTATGATCTCGGCGGCCCCGAGGTGGGTGAGTTCGGCGGTGCGGGATTCCATTTTGCGTCGAAAGGATGGGAGCCGGGGGGTGTTGATATCCTTCGTTACGGTGATGAGAGCGGGGAGGGTGAGTTTTTTTTGAAAACTCCCACTCCAGACATTTGAAGCCACCTCGATGGTATTTTCCGATACAGAAAGGACTTCCGTTACATTGGCTCCATGGGGAATGTCCAGGAGTTCCGCGGTCTGAGGGCCGACTTGGGCAGTGTCTCCGTCCACGGTCATCTCGCCGGCGACGATCAGGTCGAACTCTCCCGTTCCGCTGATTGCCGTGGCGATGGTGGCGGAGGTGGCGATGGTGTCTGAACCGCCGAATTGCCTGTCGGTGATGAGTATGCCCTTGTCGGCACCCCTCGCGAGGGCTTCACGGAGCACCCCTTCCGCGCGTGAAGGGCCCATGCTGAGGGCTGTTATATGTCCTCCCACCAGTTCCTTCAGGCGTACCGCCGTTTCCAGGGCGTTCAGGTCGAAGGGATTCACCTCTACACCCGCGGAGTTCCTGTCGATCACCCCGCGCTCGTTGTCGAACTTGACTCGTTCCATTTCCGGGACCTGCTTTATCAGCACGATTATTTTCATATTGTCCTCCGCTACGATCGGTCATCATCCGGGTTGGGTGCTGAGAGGCGTATTCGCATTTCCTTTAACGGTTTCCCATTTCGATTCCGGGGATCCGGAACTTCTTTTCTAGGTACTTCTGAATCTGTGTCACTCCGCTCACCATGATCAGGTAGAACACGGCGATCACCATGAATACATAGGTGTAGTTGAAGTACCTTCCCGCGATAAGCTTGCCCGCGCCGGTCAATTCAACGACGGTGACCATAAAGGCCAGGGAAGAGTATTTTACCAGGTAGGTGAATTCGTTGCCGATCCCGGGGATCGCCCTTCTGAGGGCCTGGGGAAGGATAATGTAAAGAACAGCCTTCGGCTTTGTCAGGCCGATAGAGAGGGCCGCCCGCATCTGCCCGGATTTGATCGACTGGATCGCGCCGCGGATGTACTCCGACTGGTAGGCTCCGCCGCAGAGGGCGAAGCCCGTCACCGCCGCGAGCGTGGGGGGAAGGTAGATTCCGATTGAGGGGAGGCCGTAATAGAGGATGAACAGAAGCACCAGAAGCGGGGTCCCTCGAAAGAACACCACGTAGGCGAGGGAGAGCCGCGATATGAGCTTGCTTCCGTAGACTCGGGCGATTGCGATGAGAATACCGATAAGAATCTGAGGTATCACCGACAGGAGGATCAGCTCCAGGGTGAGCAGGCTCCCCTGCAACAGCTTCGGAAGCAGTATCTGGTGTAAAAACTCAAAACTTTGCATCAGTCTGAAGCCTCTTCGCCGTACAGTTCGGTGATCTTGTGCATGAACCGACGGGTGCGCTCGAGATCGGGCTTGTAAAATATCTTGTTGGGCGGCCCCTGTTCGAGGATCTTTCCGTTTTCCATAAAAATAATTTCGTTGGCCACCGACCGGGCGAAGCCCATCTCGTGGGTTACCACCACCATGGTCATTCCGTCGAGTGCCAGTTTTCGCATTACCTCCAGCACCTCACCGATGAGTTCCGGATCAAGGGCCGAGGTGGGTTCGTCAAAGAGGATCAGTTTCGGATTCATGGCGAGGGTGCGGGCGATAGAGACCCTCTGCTGTTGTCCTCCCGACAGTTGGGCGGGATACAAATCCGCCTTGTCCACCAGACCGACTCTTTTCAACTCCTCCATACCGAGTTCCCTGGCATCGTGCTTGTTCATTTTGAGGACCTTCACCGGTCCGAGCATGACGTTTCCGAGGGCGGTAAGATGGTCGAAGAGGTTGAAATCCTGGAAGACGAAGCCGATCTGTTGCCGGTAGGTGCTGATGTCCTTATTGCTGCCGTGGACTTCTTCACCGCTCAGTAGAATTTTCCCGGAATCAGGACGGTCCAGATGGTTGATACAGCGGAGTAGGGTACTCTTTCCGGTACCCGAAGGCCCGATGATCACCTTGGTGTCGCCGTAGTGGACGTCGAAGCTTACCCCATTGAGGACCTGGTTGTCGCCGTAGCTTTTTTTAATATCCTCCACATGAAGGACAGGACCGTCATACGTTTCCATCAGTAGCTAACCTCTTTTGTTTTCTCGTCATATCCGGGGATGCGTACCCTTGCTTCCAGAAGGTTCAACAGATATACCCCGCCGTAGGTGAGAATGATAAAAATAATCGCACAGGTGATAAAAATGGGCATCGGCTGGTAGGTGGTGGTGGCGATGAAGTTGCCTCGGGTCATGATCTCCATCACTCCGATTGCGTAGGTGATTGCCGAGTCCTTGAGAAGGATGCAGTATTCGTTGGACCAGCCCGGGATAGAGAGCCTCAAGGCCTGGGGCAGTATTACGTGAATAATCGCCTTTCTCTTAGTCATTCCGATCGCCTCAGCGGCCATCATCTGCCCTCTGCCGAGGGACTGGATGCTGCCCCGGAAGACCTGGGACTGGTAGGCGGTACTCCGCAGACCGAGTACGATGACTCCGGCAGTAAAAGCCGGCAGGTTCAGTCCGATCAGGTTGAAGAGGCCGAAATAAAACAGAAA
>CAZJIN010000297.1:0-4293 GCA_964545955.1 uncultured Sediminispirochaeta sp. | reverse complement strand
CTCTATTTTGTCAATCAGCCTGTGGAGGCTCGATTCAACGATTTTCACTACAATATACCCCATTAGAAAAATCAAAAGAAAGGCTACCACCGGTGTCCAGATGTTTTCACCAAGATACGGTGCAAGCACCGGTGAAAGGGCCGAGGTAAAGAGCACCGCAAAGGCAAGGCCCGCTATCACCGCCAGAGCAGAGAGGAGCTCCGCCACAAATCCCCTGAACGCGCACCGAACTCCGGCGGCCAGGAGAATCACAATCCCGATTACATCAAACACTGCCAGGTTCATCCTCGGTTTACCTCCCTTTTTACTGACTTAGGGACCTTTGAAAGCAGTATCTCGGCAATCCGTTCGGCCGAATTGGAAACACAGAGGTTTTTAGCTTTCTCCGCCATATCCCTCCGTAGGGTATCATCCCGCAGAAGCCGTAATGTGTGGAACACTAACCTCTCCGGTGTTACGTCATCCCCCGTGAGGGCGACGGCAGCCCCTTCCTCAACAAAAAGCCCGGCATTTCTCACCTGATCTCCCCTTGAGCTTGCACTGCCCAGGGGTACTAGAATAGACGGTTTTCCCATGACGCCGCTCTCCCAGAGGGTTCCCGCGCCTGCCCTGGAAATCACCAGGTCCGCGGCAGCGAGGATGTGGGGAAACTCTTCATTGTAAAAAGCTGCGGTAATATAACCATCACGAGAAGAGGGGGTGTACCCCGCGGCCCCCATCTGATGAACCACTACCGCGTACGGAAGAATCCGTTCAAGGATTGCCGAAATAAGCCGGTTGATCTGAGCCGCGCCCTGACTGCCTCCGAGCACCACTACCACCGGTTTATCACCCTTCACACCGATCATCCGCCGCCCCTCCGTTGAGGACCCAAGGAGAAGTTCGGAGCGAACCGGGTTCCCGGTCACGAGGGCTTCCTTCCCAGTCCCCCGAAACGGCCCCTCCCGAAAGTGTTCATCCCGACTCTGTCGATAGGCCAGTAATACGGCATCGGCAAAACGGGCGGCAATCCGTGTTGCAAGCCCCGGGTCACGGTCGGATTCGTGGGTCACCACGGGAATCCCCAGCAATCGGGCGGCAATCACCGGCGCAACTGCCACGTAGCCCCCCTTAGAAAAGAGAATATCCACTCTCAGGCGTTTCAGAAGAAAAAAACTGACCGGAATTCCCGCGGCAACGCGAAAGATATCCCAGAGGTTCTGAAGCGAAAAATAACGTCGCAGCTTGCCCGATGGCACCGCGTAATAGGGGATATCAAAACGGGCGAGTATCTCACGTTCCAGCTTACGGCCCGAGCCCAACCAGACGATATCAGCGGAGGCATTCTTCTTTTTTATCTCTTCAATCACCGCTATGCCGGGGAAAATATGTCCGCCCGTACCACCTCCGGCACACGCAATCTTCACCTTCACACACGTCCCTTTTTCTCAGCTGGAATTCGCAACAGCCATTCTTAAAAAATATTTTGAAAACAGCATATCATATCACCGTTATGTATTCAATCAAACAGTAACACCAACAGCAAGGCCATGGTGTTCACCGTCGTATTTCCCGATCCTCACGCTTTTTTAACACTTTTTTAATATTATTCTGACATTGTTAAGACATTATTATAGTCATAAAGCAACTTTTATGATAAGGAAAAATAATGGCCAACGAAACGGTTCTAATCGTAGATGATGAAGCCGACATTCTACAGCTGATAAAGTACAACCTTGAAAAAGAGGGATACCGAACCATAAGCACTACTTCCGGTGAACAGGCCCTCTTCGAAGCGAAACGGCATATTCCGAATCTCCTCGTACTCGACCTCATGCTTCCCGGGGTGGACGGTATTGAGGTCTGTACCCGGATCCGTGCGACAGAGGCTACGAAGAACATGCCGATTCTGATGGTGACCGCAAAAAGCGACGAAGCCGACATAATCACCGGTCTTGAGGTCGGAGCCGACGACTATATTACCAAACCCTTTAGCCCCAAGGTCCTTGTAGCAAGGGTCAGGGCAATACTCCGTCGAAGCAGGCGCAACCCCGTCGTCGAAGGGGGCGAACCCTACGTACAAATCCATGACATTCAGATTGACACCACTCGTCATGAAGTGAAGATCAAAAATAAGGCGATCCTCCTCAGCGTGACCGAATTTTCAATCCTTGAGTTTTTGGCCCGCAACCCGGGATGGGTCTTTTCAAGAAACCAGATCATCGGAGCGGTGAAGGGCGAGGATTATCCGGTCACCGAACGATCCGTGGATGTTCAGATCCTCGGACTTCGAAAAAAACTGGGCCACCGTGGAGATGTGATAGAAACCATCCGGGGCATCGGGTACCGTATGAAAGAACAGGAGTGATAGGCTTAGCAAATGTACAATTGCTGTTGACAGCTTCTCCCCCTCGCGGTATCCTGTAATAACTGTTGTGGGGTGGCTCCAATTGTGTGAGTCTGAGATTATACCCGTGGAACCTGATCTGGATAATTCCAGCGTAGGGAGCAGAGCAGTCCCGGCTGTTTCCCCTCTAACAGAATCTACATTTTCAAGGAGCTCGTTATGAAGAAGGCTCTTATTCTCATCTTTATCGGCATCGTCCTAGTCATGATGGCCGTCGTTTTCACGATTCCCACCCGTCGAAGTGAGGGGGAGGACTCCGGTACCCGGAAGATGGAATCGAACCCCGAACTGGTGGTGTATGCCTACGACTCATTCGCCTCCGAATGGGGCCCCGGTCCGCAGGTGGTTGAACTCTTTGAGGAAAACCACGGCATCACCGTTCATATCAAATCGGTAGGAGACGCGGGACAAGTCCTACAGAGGCTTATTCTTGAAAAAGATGATCCCCGTGCCGATCTTGCCATTGGTATCGACAACAACCTGATTGCCCGCGCGAAAAAAGAAGGAGTACTCATACCTTATGTCTCTTCCAACCTTTCCAGGGTACCCGAGGAACTGATAATCGACGGGGAACACCACGTGACTCCCTACGATTACGGGTATTTTTCGATCATCTATGATACCGAAAAAATCAGTGATCCCCCCGAAAGCCTGAAGGAACTCACCGCGCCTCGGTTCAAGGACTCGCTGATTCTAATGGATCCCCGAACATCCTCCCCGGGACTCGGTTTTCTCCTCTGGACGGTGTATCAGTACGGGGATGCTTTTCCGGAGTACTGGGACCATTTGAAAGAATCAACCCTCACCATTACCGAAGGATGGGATTCCGGGTACGGCCTTTTCACCAACGGTGAAGCCCCGATGGTATTGAGTTATACCACCAGCCCCGCGTACCACGTGGAGTACGAAGAGTCGTCCCGCTACCAAGCCGCGATTTTTACGGAGGGACACTACATGCAGATCGAAGGTATGGGGGTGGTAAAGGGCGCGCCCAATCCGGAAGCCGCACAACTGTTCATCGATTTTTCCCTCACCGAAGAGTTTCAATCGGTAATCCCCCTCACCAACTGGATGTATCCGGTGGTACCGGAGGTACCCCTCCCGAAGTCCTATGAGTATGCCCCGAAACCGGAGAAGTCCTTCAGTTTTGATGGTGAAACAGTCGCGGAGAACCGTGATCAATGGATGGATATCTGGTCACGGACGGTCACCCACTGATATGAAACGACGGTCATGGGAAAGGCCCCACCCGGCCTTTCTTATAGTATTCTTGTTTCTTTTTCTGCTCTTTTACCTTCCCATCGCGGGAGTACTGATCCGTGGTTTGTTTCCCGAGGGACGTTTTGACGGGAAGTTGTTTTTCGAGACCGTCAGCTCTCCCTACATCCTGCGGGTGGTGGGGTTCACCTTTCTCCAGGCTTTTGTGAGTACAATTTTTTCACTGCTCCTCGGTTTACCGGGGGCTTTTCTTCTCACCACCTATGAGTTCCCCGGGAGGAAGCTTGTGAAGGCACTCTCGGGGGTCCCCTTTGTACTCCCGCCTATTCTTGTAGTACTCGGATTTGTTATTTTTTTTGGAAACAACGGAATCCTGAACAAGCTGCTTATGGGGCTCTTCAGGCTATCCGACCCGCCGCTTCGGGTATTGTATTCCATGAAGGCCATTATTCTTGCCCACGGCTTTTACAATTTTCCGATTGCCCTGCGGATCGTCGCGGGGTTGTGGCGACAGCTTCCCCCCAGCCAGGAATGGGCTGCTCAAACCCTGGGGGCACGGAGGATACGGCTTTTTTTTACCATTACCCTTCCCCAGTTGCTCCCCGCAATCCTGGCGGGTTCCCCCCTGATTTTTATGTTTTGCTTCACGAGCTTCGCGGTCATTCTTGTTTTGGGAGGTGGATCGCAAT
>CAZJIN010000296.1:0-4295 GCA_964545955.1 uncultured Sediminispirochaeta sp. | reverse complement strand
ACCTTGAATCCCGCAGGCCCATATAAAGGTGTCCGTGGCTATTTCCTTGTTCGGTCCTATTTTTACCAGGCCTTCTTCAGCACCGACCACAGGGGCTTCGGTCATAATCTCGGCGCCCTTCTTTTTGAGATAAGCTTCAGCCTTATCCTGCATTTTTGGGGGCAGGATAGGAAGAATAGTGTCGAGGGCTTCTACAATTAAGACACGATCCTCGCATTTTTTCAGGTGATATCTGCGACAGAGGGTATCACGGCGTTCCAGGATCTCCCCGGCCAGTTCGATGCCGGTGAAGCCGGCACCGGCAATTACGAAAGTGAGCATTTTTTTTCTCTTCTCAGGGTCAACCTGCCGAGCCGCCTCCCTGAACCGGTCTTCTACCTGATGGCGGAGTCTCAACGCCTCGTCGAAGGACCAGAGGGTGAAGGAGTTTTCCTGTACCCCGGGAAGATCAAAAAATTCGGGTTCACCGCCGGCTCCGATGACCAGGTAGTCGTAGGAGTACTGTTCCTGTTCCGACTTGAGTACCCTGTTTTCAAAATCGATGTCCACGATATCGTCACTTTTCAGTTTGATTCCTGTGCCGGCGAAGATTTTTTTAAAACTCACCTGGACGGAATCCGGCTCCACCCTTGATCCGGCTACTTCATGCAACTCAGTCATCAGGGTGTGATAGGGATTTTTATCAATCAGGGTGATCTCTACATCTCTCTTTCGTTTAAAATGGGAATACAATTTTTTCGTTGCGGCGATTCCACCATACCCGCCACCAAGAATCACGATCTTTTTTTTCGGCATATACACTCCTTGGAACTTATATGTGAAAAATTTCACAATAATAAGCTCGTTCAGTTCTTAAAAAATGATATTACATTACAATATTTATAATATATAATATTTATTAGATCGTCAATTTCTTAAACACCGAATTTATAATAAAAATAATCAAGAATATAGGGAAAATCGGTTGACACACATATATGACTATTTTTATAATATAAACATAATAATCAAGAAAGGAAGGATGCAGATGATAAAGAAAAATATGTTTCTGTCGGTGATCGTGATAATGATCGCATCACTGATTCTTATCACAGGTTGCGGAAAGGAAGATACCGCGCCTGCTCAGGCGGATGCCGAGGCAGAAGAGAAGTCCGGAGACGCGGGAACGGCAATGAGTTATGAAAACGGGTTCTATTTCGCCCAGGAAGACGATTTCAACGCTCGCACAGGGTGGAAGTCGATGGTCTCCCTGGAGGTGAAGGGTGACAAAATTGTAAGCGCCGAATGGAATGCGGCTAATGTGAACTCAGGAGAGGCTAAAAGAAGCCAATCCGAGAGCGGAGCCTATGGTATGGTGGAAAACGGTGATGCCCAGGCTCCCTGGGTTGAACAGGCTAAGGCCGTGGAAGAGGCGTTGCTCGAAGCTCAGGACCCTGCCTCACTTACCTACAACGAAGACGGCTATACCGATGCTGTTTCCGGAGTCTCAATTCATATCAATGATTTTGTCGAAACAGCGGAAAAGGCCCTCTCCCGGGGACCGGTCGGACGGGGAATGTACGAAGACGGGTATTACCACGCTGAATACGAAGAGTTCAGCCATGGATGGCAGGATTATGTTGACCTCACGGTTATCGCGGGTTATATCGTTGCGGCTCACTGGAACGCCTATCCCGAAGAGGGAGAAATGCACAAGTACGAATATTCGAAAGAGGGAAACTACGGTATGGTTGAGAATGGCGGAGCACAGGCTCCCTGGTGGGAACAGGTCGACCTGGCTGAAGCTCATCTTCTCGACGTTCAGGACCCGACAAAAATCGAGTACCTCGATGAAGATGGCCACGTTGATTCAATTTCCGGTGTAAGCATTCATGTAAAGGAGCTTTTCAGCCTTGCCGAGAAAGCCCTTGCGGATGCCCGATAGACAGCTGTGATCAGGTGAATCATACGGGACCTTTCATGGCGAAAGGTTCCGGTCTTAAAAAAAAAGCACAGCTACATCGTGTTTATTTTCTCACGTTTTTCGAGGTCGCCGCTCCGACGGCGACCTCCCTATTTTAAAATTGTGTTGTTTTCCAGATTTCCATTGATCCCTGGACAAACTTAAGTGTTATAATAAAGTAACTATTCAAAGCGATTATTTATCGGAGGTGCACTATGGATTTTATCGAAAAGCTTACACGAAACAGATCGTATCGAAGGTTTTATGAAGATCGTCCTGTTTCCGAACAGGAGCTCACTGAGTTGATCGAATACACACGAAAAGTAGCCAGTGGGGCAAATCTTCAGCCTCTTCGTTACCACCTTTCGTGGACCGCGGAAGAGAACGCCCGGGTATTTGAGACCCTGAAGTGGGCGGCGTATCTGAAGGACTGGGTCGGACCTGAGAAGGGTGAGCGACCGACGGCATATATTACGGTCCTACGCGATACCGAAGTTAAGGATGTCTCTACAAGGACCGACGCGGGAATCGCGATGCAGACGATCCTCCTCGGGGCTGTGGAAAAGGGATATGGGGGTTGCATCTTTGCCTCAATCGACCGTAAAAAGCTAAGGAAGATCATCGATCTTGATCCCCGATACGAAATAGTGTATATGATAGCCCTTGGGGTTCCAAAGGAAGAGGTGGTTCTCGAGGATCTCGAAGCGGATGGGGGAATAGAATACTATCGGGATGAAAAAATGGTACACCATGTACCAAAAAGAAAACTAGAAGATATTCTTCTCTGATTCAATTGATGGAGGAAAAAATGGAGTGGAAGGCGAGTCATATCCTGGTGAAAAATCGGGGCCAGGCTGAGCAGCTTCTAAAAAAAATAAAAACGGGTGGTCGATTCGAGGCGATGGCCCGTGATTTTTCCACCTGCCCGAGCAAGGCGAAGGGGGGAGACCTCGGGTGGTTCGGTCCGGGACAGATGGTGAGGCCCTTTGAAGAGGCGGTAAAGCGGTTGGGGATAGGATCAATAAGCCCAATCATCTCCACCCAATTCGGTTTTCACATAATTAAACTGACCGGACGGAGATGAAATCGATTTTATCGATGTATTCTTCAGAATTCTTCAGAATAATACCATTACTCTTGATTAAGATGTGAATTAGTGGTATATTCAAACTGTATATTGGATACTGATTCTGTATTTCTATTTCTAAGGTAAGCTAAATGATTGATTGTGACTGGCTTTCTGGTTTTCTCTCATCACTGAAGTAATTATCCTGCTTGAAATAACGAAGACAAACTGTTATCCCCATATACAAATTAAATTTTTAGCCCCCTAAGAGGGGTGGAGGAAGAATTGCATATGGCAAAGAAAATCTATGTGGGAAACATGAACTACGACACTACCGAGCAGGAGCTCAGTAATCTTTTCGGACAGTATGGTACTGTAGCAAGCGCGAGAATTATCGTTGACCGTTACACCGACCGTTCAAAGGGTTTTGGTTTTGTCGAAATGGAAGATGAGGGAGCAGCCACAGCGGCTATTTCCGCACTCGACAATCAGGAGTTCGGTGGCCGGAATATCAAAGTGAATGAAGCCAAAGAACGCCAGCCGCGGAACAACTACAGGTACTAATTCGGTACCTCGTACCCGCACATAACAACCGCGCCGGATCCGCAAGGATTTTCGGCGCGGTTTTTTTTAAAAAAGAAAATTCCGACGCTTCATCCACCACTTTATTCATCAAAGGTTCGACTTCGACAGATCCGCCCTTTCCGATTAATCCGCCGAAATGCTTTTCAGGCTCTCCAGGATCCCCTCGCGATAAACTCGATAGATGGAATGCTCGGCGGCGGATTCGGCGACGTAGATGACCTCTCCATGGGGTACGATGGCGGTCATATAGGTGAAGGTTTCTCCGCCGTAGGGAAGGTTCCACTCCAGGAAAAATCCCCTTCCCGCGGGGCATTCGAAGTATTCCCCGTCGGACCTTGATTTGTATCCCTCATCTTCAAGTTGCCGTATCAAGACGGCACTCCAGAAAGCGACATCCTTCTCGGGGTAGTTTGATTCTGTCTTAACTCGATACTTAAGACCCTCCGGGCTGACCGCAAGGAAACGTTTTCCCTCCTCAACCAGGGCGAAGCCCTCGGGGAGGGAGACGTGAAAGGTTGTCGCGCAGCTTGTACTGAAGAATATCGTCAGCAGAATAGGTATAAAGATAAGAATTCCACGGGATTTCATCGATAGTCCTCCTGTACAAAGCGGTAAAAATCAATATTGTTCACCCATTCGAAGGAGGAGGGGATGTCGGAGGGAAGGCTCTCATCCTGAAAAGTGAAGGAAACCCGCGCCCTG
>CAZJIN010000295.1:0-4296 GCA_964545955.1 uncultured Sediminispirochaeta sp. | reverse complement strand
GGTAAGACCCGATGAGACCTTTCGGACCGACGACTACCGCGCTGTTGTAGAGGGTATCCCCCGAACGTTCCGCTATGCCCGTGACAACGGTGGTTCCGGACTTTACCGCGGCCTTCTCCAGAGCTTCCGTAGTGGGACCGGGGATGGTCTCCGACAGCCTTTTCGCTTCAGCGGTGGAAGGAAAAAAATAACCGCTGACGGCAAGTTCCGGCGCCACCAGAAGATCGGCGTCGCTCTGAGAAACTTTTTCGATCAAGGTCTGCCTGTTTTTTTCCGGCTCTCCGAAGGACGGTGAAAATTGAAAAAAACCTATCTTCATTCTCTTACTCCCCGTTAATAGTTTTATAGTCAGCCATGAAGCGCGGCCTGTCGTTTCATCATATCCAGAATCACCAGAGCCGACATGGACTCTATCACGGGAACAATCCGTGGACAAATGCAGGGATCATGACGGCCTTCGGTCCGGATAGAAATCTCATGGCCTTCATCATCAATGGTTTTCTGTTCACGACTGATGGATGCCGTCGGCTTCACCACAAGTCGGAACAGGATGGGGCTGCCGGTGCTGATTCCACCGATGATACCGCCCGCCTGGTTACCTGAAAAGCCCGCGGCCCTTATCTCGTCGTTTCCCTCGCTTCCACGCATCTCCGACAGGGCAAAACCCCCGCCGAATTCGATCCCCCGTACGGAACCGATCGAGAGTACCGCCTTGCCGAGTTCCGCCTCCAGCTTGTCGAATACCGGTTCGCCGAGACCGGCGGGAACTCCCTCGATTCTACATTCGACAATACCTCCGACGCTGTCTCCGGTATCGCGAATTTCTTCGATCCGCGCGACCATCCGGGCGGCGGCATCGAGATCACAGGCCCTCATGGGGTTCTTTTCAATCACTCCCATGTCCCTTTTCTCACAGGTGATGCCGCCGGCCTTGAGGGTGTAGGCGGTAAGGGTAATACCCCTCTGCCGCAGGATTTTTGCGGCCACCGCGCCCGCGGCCACCCGTCCGGCGGTTTCCCTCCCCGAAGCACGGCCGCTCCCCCGAAAGTCACGGATTCCGTATTTTTTCTGATAGGTGAAATCGGCGTGTCCCGGTCGGTAGGCGTGCCGTATATGCTCGTAGGCTCCGCTGTCCTGGTCATTGTTGTAGAGGATCATGGCAAGGGGCGTGCCGGTGGTACGTCCTTCGAAGACCCCCGAAAGGAATTGTACCGTATCGCTTTCTTTGCGGGGGGTGGTGATGGAGGATTGACCGGGCTTTCGCCGATCGAGTTCCCTCTGGACATCCGCCTCGGAAAGCTCAACTCCGGGGGTGACGCCGTCGATCACGACACCTACCGCCTTTCCGTGGGACTCTCCGAAGGTACTTATTTTGAAATGGGTGCCGAAGGTACTACCTGACATGGGTTTCTTCCTTTAATTTGGAGTAGATTAATTCCGTATTCTCCTGTATGGATTGATCGGGGAGAGCTATTGTGAGGTCGGCGTATTGTTGAAAAAGGGCGGACCTGCGTTCAAAGAGGGCATGAAACATCTCACGGGGGCCCCTTTCTCCCTCGAGAAAGGGTGGAATACCTCCTCTCCTGATCCGTTCGAAGAGGACCTGCTCATCCACCGAAATATACACCAGGTAGCCCCGCGATCCGAGTAGACCCATGGACTCGGAGTTTTCCACGGTCCCCCCTCCGAGGGCCATCAACAGCCCCCTCTTGGAGGATTGGCGAAGACAATTGTGAAGTGCTTCGGTCTCATAGACTTGGAAGTTTTCGATACCCACGGTACGATAGAGTTCACGGATGGAACCGTATCCCTCGTTCTCGGCGGTTTTCATGATGAGGTGGTCGAGATCCTCGAATCTAAGATTGAGTTTCCCGGCAATAGACCGGCCGAGGGTGCTCTTTCCGCAATGTTTGAGGCCCATAAAAATAAGGGTGTGTAATTCATCCATTCCTGGGTAGTGACAGTAGTAAGTTGTAGTCGTTCTGTCAACACGGGAACATAGTGTCTAGGATTACAACGGATAAAAGGAGGAGCTGATGTCGAATAAAGAATACAGAACGGAAAGGGATTCAATGGGTATGGTGGAGGTTCCCGCGCAGGCTTACTATGGTGCCCAGACGCAGCGAGCAGTGGAGAACTTCAACGTTTCACCCTACCGGATTCCCCACGCCATGCGTCGCGCCCTTGCATTGATCAAGGGGGCCGCCGCCGGAGCGAACCGTTCCTTTGGACTTCTGGACAAAGATATTGCCGATGCCGTGATACGTTCAGCCCGGGAAGTGGAAAGCACCTCGATGGAGGAGCATTTTCCCCTGGATGTGTTTCAGACAGGCTCGGGTACCAGCTGGAACATGAATATGAACGAAGTGCTGGCGGGAATGGCGTCAAGGATTCTAGGCAAACCGGGATCGGTGCACCCGAACGACCACGTGAACCTGGGTCAGTCTTCCAACGATGTGATTCCCTCGGCCATGAACATTGCCGCGCGGATAGAGGGGGAGAAGCTACTCCTGGAATTGGGATCTCTTCGGGGCGCTATTATGGAGAAGGCGGAAGAGTTCGCGGATCAGATAAAACTGGGGCGCACTCATCTCCAGGATGCCGTACCAATGACGGTGGGACAGGAGTTTGCCGCCTGGGCGGGGCAACTTGAACGCTGTAGCGATCATATCGGGTATGTCGTGAAGAGATTGGAGGAACTGCCCCTCGGAGGGACCGCGATCGGGACCGGCTTGAACAGTAGTCGAAGTTTTGCGAAGAAGGTAGTCGCGGAAATATCTAGATCCACGGGGATTTCTTTTTTTCCTTCGGAAAATCCCTTCGTTCAGATCGCCGCGCGGGATGAACAGGTCGCGCTTATGGGCGGGCTCAATGGATGCGCGGTGGTACTGATGAAGATAGCCCAGGATATACGCCTCCTCTCCAGCGGTCCCGGTGGCGGACTGGGAGAGCTCAGTCTTCCGGAACTTCAGCCGGGTAGTTCAATCATGCCGGGCAAGGTGAATCCCGTTATCCCTGAGATGGTGATCCAGGTGGCGGCTTTCGTGATGGGCAAGCAGGTCTCCGTGACCATCGGTGGACAGAACGCCCCTCTGCAGCTCAATATAATGCAGCCCCTCATCGCCCATGAAGTACTTTGCTCTCTCGACCTTTTAACGCGGGCCTCCGCCCGTTTTCGAGAACGCTGCATCAGCGGTATCACCGTACGAAAAGGGCGTATGGAGGAAGTGGTCGAACGGAGTCCCGCCCTGGTGACACCCCTGGCGACACAGATCGGATACGACAGGGCGGCAAAAATCGCTCAGAAGGCCCACCGCGAGGGAAAAACAGTTCGTCAGGTGGTAATCGAAGAGGGGGTGCTGACTTCGGAGGAGACTTTTCGGGTTATGGATCCCAAAAAAATGGTAGGGCCCTTCTGATCAGGTCCTATCGGAGGGGCTTATTCAAGCAGTTCTTGAAGGGGGGAGGGGCGACCGATTCGGTAGCCCTGGGCGTAATCGACACCGATACTTTTCAGGTTTTCAATAATCTCGTCGTTACAGACAAATTCGGCAATAGTTTTGATACCGATGAAATGCCCCAGACTGTTAATTGCCTCTACCATGGCGTGGCTGATCGAATCCTCGTGCATGTTTTTCACGAATATTCCGTCGATTTTAAGGAAATCCACCGGGAGCTCCCTCAAGTAGTTGAAGGAGGAGAAGCCGCTGCCGAAATCATCCAGGGCAAAGGTTGTTCCTGTTTTCTTCATTTCGTTGATAAAATGGGTCGCCGTATCCATGTTGGTAATTGCCGCGGTCTCGGTGATCTCAAAACAGAAGACCTCCGGAGGAATCTGAAATTCCTGAAATTCGTAGCGGATAAAATCGAGGGATGTATCATCTGCCAGAAAAGCGGCGGAGAGATTGATGGTAAAGGTGTAGGGGTTGTTCTCTCGAGTGTATTTTTCCTCCAGTAATTTAAAATTACGGAAGGTGGACTGGATCACCCATCGATCGATAGCCGGCATGAGGTTGTACCGCTCCGCTGAGGGAATGAAATCCGCCGGCATAATTATCTGGTTGTTGGTATCGACCATGCGGATGAGTACTTCACTTTTGCGCACCTTGCCATTGGGAGCATTCAGGGGAACAATGGGTTGATGATAGAGAATGAAACGGTCCTCCTCCAGGGCCTTCGTGAGGCGGGAGATCCATTGCATCTCACCACGACGCTGGACAAAGCGGTTCTCTTCGTCACTGTACACCTTGATTTTGTTTCCACCCTCATTCGTGGCAATATAACAGGCGTCATCCG
>CAZJIN010000294.1:0-4345 GCA_964545955.1 uncultured Sediminispirochaeta sp. | reverse complement strand
CTCCTCGGGCACTTCGATGTTCCCCATTAGAAGAATCGACTTGCCGTCCTTTGTTTCAGCAGAGAGTTCATTGAGGGACAACAACTGGATTTCGCGGTCCTGCCACTCCTTCATCTTCTTCTGGTATATCGCGCGTGTAGTGTCGTCCGGTTCGAGAATGACGGTCCCCGTATTGCCGTCAATGATCATTTCGGCCCCGTTAGGGGCCTCCTTTGTGATATTTGATAGACCGAGAACCGCGGGAATTTCAAAAGACCGTGCCAGAATAGCGGTGTGACTGGTCTTTCCCCCCATATCCATGGCGATGCCCTTCACCATACTTCCATTCAAAGTCAGGGCATCCGAAGGAAGAAGGTTCCTGGTCACCAGAATCACATCCTCCGTCAAATCGGAAAAAGAAATACGATCGCGATACACAAGGTGGTTGTAGACGCGATTGGCTACATCGTGAATATCGATGCTGCGTTCCCGCAGGTAGTCGTCCTGTGAGGATTCCAACATCAACACCAGCTCCCGTGCCGTCTTGTAGAGGATCCATTCTATATTGAGTTGCTCATCCTTCAGATTCTCTTCTATCCGCCGGGTGAACTCCGGATCCTTCAACATGAGTAGGTGAGAATCCAGAAGACGACTCTCCTCGGTACCCATGGTGGAACTGGTCTTGTCCTGGAGGGCCTTGATCTCCTCCCCGGCCTTGCCGGCGGCGGCATGAAACCTCTCGAGTTCCGATTCTATATCCTGATCTTCTATTTTATACCTGGGTACTTGTTGAATATCGTCAAAATAAAGAAAAATCTTTCCAATGTAGATCCCCGGAGATGCGGAGATTCCTTTAAACGTTTTCATGTAACACTACTATACGAACTTTTCGAAGGGCTGTCAAATCTAGGAAAATCGTGAACCCCATCTGAATTCAAGCCTAAAATATGCCGATAAAAGGCATATGGCCAAGAAAAAAACTTCCCTGGGATGCATGTTCTGGATCGCACTACTCCTTCTCGTACTGGTGATCTTCTTTTTTAACCGCGAAAGGATAATGACAGTCCTCGAAGATACCGGTTTCGCGGATTACATAACAACGGAGAAACCCCAGGAACCTGATGTAAAAAGGGTATCCCCGCTCCCTGAAGCCCCACCCACAAAGGAACCCGAGGATACGGTCACCATCACAACAGGGGAAGAGGAATCACGGGAGGAAGAAACGGTTCCCGAAGAGGAGCTAGAAGGCCAGGAGGAGCAGCCCGAAGAACAAGAGCCTCTGATCGAGAAAAAAATGCGCAAATCCGCCGTCTATTTTGTGAAAATCGGTGATGGTGAATCCATTGAATTGATAAAAATTATTCGTCCCGTCTATTATGCCGATTCCCCTCTCACGGAAACAATACGAACCCTCCTCGAAGGGCTTTCCACGGAAGAACTGAACAGCGGGCTTTTGAGTTTGATACCTCAGAATACCATCCTGCACCAGATCTGGATCGAAGACGGTGTCGCTTTTCTTGATTTTTCAGAAGCCCTCAGATTTAACCAGTTCGGTTCCGAAGGTCTCCGTGCGGAATTGCAGCAAATTGTGTATACCGCCACGGAATTCGAAAGCGTGAACGCGGTTCAGATCCTTATAAACGGTCGAACAATCGAATATCTTTCCAGTGAGGGAATTTACATCGGAAAACCCCTGAATCGTCAGGACGTCGATAGAATGTTGTAGCGGTCCGTTCCCGGATTTCTCTTCTGTCCTTCCCACACTATTGATCGTATACCGCTGCGTGAATCATCTCCGCGGGGGTCTGTCCGCCCCCCCCTCTGACGGCAGGTGGTTTGATAGCCGGTGGAAGGGATCGCGCCTCGCGGAATAAAAAATAAAAATACTCGCGATTCCCCTTACGTCCGGTAATGCTCGAAGGAAGGATCCCCCCTGTTTTAATCCCCTCGAATTCCAGGGATTTCAACACGTCAATTAAAATCTTCTCCTGGAGCTCCGCTGTTCGAACTACGCCGCTGAACTCCGGATCCATCTCCGCTTTCATCTCGAATTGGGGTTTCACCAGGGCAATAAGCCATCTCTCCCGGACCAGATTGAGAAGATGCCCCGCAGCTCCTCCGATTTTCCTGAAAGATAGATCCGCCACGGCTGCGTGTGGGGCAGGATTCAGTTCACCCACCGTCATTATATTCGTACGTTCATATACCTTCACCCTCGCGTCCGTCCTCAGGCGATAGTCAAGCTGATTATACCCAACATCAACGGAGTGAACCATCCGGGCTCCCTTCTGTAGAAGACAGTCGGTGAATCCGCCGGTTGAAGATCCCGCGTCGATAAAAATTTTATCCCGAACCTCGATTTCCCACCTCTGAAGAACCGATTCCAGTTTAATACCGCCACGGGAAACATATTTTTTTGAAAAAAACTGCGGCTCCGCTCCTTCGGCCAGCATGCGATGAGGGTCTCTAACTCTCTCGCCCTCGACAAAAACTTCCCCACAGAGGATCCTGGCGAAGCTCTCTTTCTCGGGGATAGAGGGGTACTTTCTCTTGATCAGCTCTATCAGGGAAATCTTTTTCATCTATACAAGGGACTGGTGATGAATCCTCTCAATTTTCAAGGCTCGACCTGAATCGGAATCTATCTCCAGAAGCACTCCCTCAATAATCGCGGAAGAATCCGACACCTCCAGTTTCAACGGCATCTGGCTGAGAGACCGGCTTATGGAGATATCCTTCGCGCTGCCTATCACACTCTCCCCGGGACCGGTCATACCAAGATCTGAAATATAGGCGGTCCCCCCTGGGAGGATCTTCTCATCCGATGTTTGTACATGGGTATGCGTTCCCAAGAGTGCGCTGATCTGCCCATCGAAATACATACCGAGGGCTTCTTTCTCCTCGGTACTTTCGGCGTGAAAATCAACGAGGATGATATTCGTCTTTTCCCGCATCTTGCGTATAAGGTCTTTCCCCGTCCTGAAAGGACAATCAATGTTCTGCATCTGCACACGTCCTTGAAGGTTGAGAACTCCTATCGTTTGAGACTTTACATCAACGAAGGTATATCCCTTTCCCACCACCCCCGGCGGGTAGTTTGCAGGCCGCAGAATGGGTCGTTTTGATTCCAGCATGTCATTGATCTCTTTGTGATGCCAAATATGATTCCCGGAAGTGATGACATCCACACCCATTGAAAAAAGCTGCTCCGCCTGGGCAGCCTTTATCCCAAGACCATCCGCGGCATTTTCCCCGTTCACCACTACCAAGTCAGCCTTAAAATTCTTTTTCAGGGATTTCAAACCTACAAAGAGAGCCCTGATTCCTGGATCTCCATAAATATCTCCAAGAATCAGGACCGTTAACTTACCTGGCATACTCTACAACCCGGGTTTCACGTATGATCGTTACTTTTATTCTTCCGGGATACTTGAGTTCTGATTCGATCTTTTTTGCGATATCCTTGGCCAGTATTCTGGCCTGCTGGTCGTCTACGCTGTCGTTGTTCACCATTATACGTAACTCGCGACCGGCCTGGATCGCAAAGGCCTTGTCGACCCCGTCAAAGCTTTCTGAAATACTCTCAAGGTTCTCCAGGCGTTTAATATAATTGTTGATAGTCTCTCGCCTGGCCCCCGGCCGGGATGCTGAAATCGCATCAGAAATCTGTACAATCACAGACTCAATACACGAAGGTTCTACATCATTGTGGTGAGAAATTATTGAATTGATTACTTTAGGATCCTCACCCATCTGCTTCGCCAGTTCAGCTCCGAGTTCCGCGTGATTCCCGTCTCCCTCGGTTTCAATTCCCTTGCCGATATCGTGGAGTAAACCGCCGCGTTTCGCTATCTCCCGGTTTGCCCCCACCTCTGCGGCGAGCATTCCCGATAAAATAGCCACTTCTTTCGCGTGAGCGAGCACGTTCTGACCATAACTTGTGCGGTAATGAAGCCTTCCAAGAGCGCGAATTCCATCCTGACTCACATTGTGAATGCCAAGATCGAAGATAACCTTCTCACCTTCTTCGTAGATTATCTGGTTAATCTCTTTGCCGACCTTCTGTACTACTTCTTCAATTCTAGCTGGGTGAATACGCCCGTCCTGAATTAACCGTTCCAGGGACACTTTGGCAATCTCTTTTCTCACCGGATCAAAACACGAAAGCACTACCGCTTCCGGTGTATCATCAATAATGATATCAACTCCGGTCATGGTCTCCAGTGTGCGGATATTTCGACCTTCCCGGCCGATAATTCTACCCTTCATTTCATCATTCGGGAGACTAACGGAACTGATGGACACATCCCCACTCACTTCAGTGGCAAGTCTTTGAATGGATGTGATAATGATATCCCGGGCCTTT
>CAZJIN010000293.1:0-4373 GCA_964545955.1 uncultured Sediminispirochaeta sp. | reverse complement strand
AGCTGGAGTTCCCCCACCGACTCAAGCAGATCCTCTGTCACACGGCCCACTTCCTCCGGCGGTCCCTACAGCTTGCTCTCAGATTACTCCACCGGTACTAGCTATGACGATTCCACCGGTACACCGGGAACAAGATATTACTACGTGGTTCGTTCCTGGAATTCAACCTCCGGCTACAGTGACGACAGCAGTGAAGACATCGGATACAGAAAACTATCAACTCCAACCGGACTATCCGCTTCCGACGGCGACGGGGATGTGTACGTATCCTGGAACAGTGTCAGCGGTGCTACGGGATACTACCTCTACCGATCGAGCGATTATGACGGAAGCTATTCATATACCGGTTACAGTTCCACCAACTCGTACTCCGATACTTCCACTACCGCATCCACTCCTTATTTTTACCAAGTCAGGGCGTACTCGAGCTCCTCAACGAGCTACAGCGATTACAGCAGTGCTAACACGAACAGCGCGCACTGGGTGGCCTCCGGTGGTCCGACCGCGAGCGCCCCCGCCGAAGTTTGGGGCCCCTTCACACTTACCCTTACCTACAGCTGGGGAGGGTTAGTAAGCACTAGCGATCATTATCAGATTGAGTATTCCTATACCACAGATTCAACTTGGTATGATTTTGGGGATACCACATGGGACGACAGAACAAATCCGATGTACGTGGATGTATATCCCGACTCAACGGATGTGGGAAAGACTGTACAGATACGAGCACGGGCATATACCTGGGCCGGATGGACAGCCTGGAGCAACATAGAAGAAGTGTATGTGTATGATTATTAGTATTAGTATAATGAGCATCGGTCTTGAACAGTTCACCGTTGCCCGGGAAAGTGAGGGAACCGTCAAGACTATCGTCTGTCCGAATGGGGTAGTCGGTTGAAGAAAAGGGATCGTTTTGTGTTTCGCTTCACCATGAGCGATATGCGAGTAGCCGCGCAGCGGCAACATATAGCTGAGACGGGAAAAGACGGCAAAATAGCCATTACTTCCGTGCCTCGCAGTTGAGCAAGGTGACAGCCTAACGCCCCATGCCTTCGGGTTTGGTGGATGTCCTGAATTAGTTATTCCGTATAAGCCGCCCTCAGGTAATCATGCACATCGGCGTAGAGTTTCAGGTTGATGTCGAAGTCTCGGCTGTGGAAGAGCTTATTTCCCTTTAGTCCCGTCGAAGTGGAGATGAGGGCGGCACTGCCTGTTTGAAAGAACAGATTTCGCTTCTCCTCCGGCATGTCTTCCATTGCCGCGGTGTAGCTGCTGTCCTCGAGTTTCTTCAATCCTCTAAAAAATCTTCGAATAAACTCGTCCATCTCCGTCTCGGAAGAGGCTTCGTCGAGGATCGGCAGGTAGGTGAGCCTGGTTACCGCGGAGAGCTTCGCAGAGTTGCCGTATTCCTCGTACTCCTTGCGGCCCTCTTTCAGTTCCTGGTCGATCATTTTTGAAAAAACAGAAAGGTAGGCCGCGGAAGGTTCATCGATTTTTTTTTGAAGACTTCTGAGGGCAAAGATTGAGAAGTAGCTCGCCCAGGATTCCCACCATTCGTCTCTCAGGGAGGCATCCTCCGATTGTACCCGGTGGTCGCGAAAATACAGCTTCCGAAAACCCGGATCGGATAGGGTGACACTGTGGCCGGTTTCGTGGAAGGCAACGAACCATGGATAGTCCTGCTTCCAGAGCCGTTCCTCGATTTCGAAAAAAACCCTGCTCCCGGAAGCGTAGGCGCTGGCCTTCACATCGTCCCAGCGGCTCAGGATGAAGTATTCCCGTTCGTACTCCCCTCTCTCCGTGGCGAGATACTGTATATCCAGCCCTTCGGCGAGGATCCGCGCGATTTCTTCTACTTTGTCGAAGCCCTTCCATCCTTCGGGCATGATGAGGGTGACGGTCTCATAGTCGATCCTTTTCCAGCGGGGAGAGGGATAGGGGGAGAGGTCGATCCGCACATCGGTTCGGGCGATCGTTTCCTCGGGGATATTTCCCTTGATGTACCCGATCTTCGAATCGGGGTTTCTCTTGCGAATAGCCTTGATCATGCGTTCCGGCACATTCTGCCGCACAACTTCGACCTTCATATGGAGTGTATCCGTGGCGAGGCCCATCAGGTTCATGTCGAAATGGAGATCTCCGTTTTTCTGTTTTGGGTATTTGACGGTTCTTCGGCTCTCTTCGATCCCCGGATAGCTGTAGTCATGGGTGATGAGTATCCTCTCTTCCGATGTGGAGAAGGGAAGGAAGATCGTTTCCACCAGGGCTTCAGTGAAGTTGGGATCGGAGGAAAGGGTAATCAGGTAGTGAAGCCCCTCTCGCGGGCCCTTTTCATCCAATTTGAGGTTCACCCGAAGGATGTCGAAGGCCTGTCTGACCGTGATTGCCTCTACTCCGACCTCCGGCATGAGACTGTCGTCGTCCTTTCCCCGGTAGAAGAGAGGTTCCCAGACAGTACCGTCGGCCAGGGGTTTCAGTATTTCAAGGCGCCGGTCCGGTGATTCGGTGAAGGTGTAGAGAATGAGGAGACGTTCATCCTTTCTCGGAATTCCCTCGGGAAGGAGCTCCCGGAGGGCGTCGTTTCCGGAAAGACCGGCGGTGTTCACAGTGGTACCGCCGATATCGGTGAATTGAAGCTGCGGCAGACTGAAGCCCGCGATTCGATCGTCCCGGGAAAGTTTTTCATATTCCCTTCTGAGGACTTTCGCGCTGAGGGGCTTCAGTCGACCCCGTTGCAGGTAGCCTGCCGAATTGTCGGCATTGATGAGATGCACCCGTAGTTCGTGGGAGAGAAAAGTGACTTCTCCCCGTACTATTTCAAAAGGTATATCCAGTCTCTGCAAGCTGCCGCGCTTTGAAGGCGTGTCCCGAAACACGTAGGACAGCTCCGTCACCGTGTGGGTACCGGGAGGGATATCGGAGGTGACAATCCGATCCTGCCAGGATTTTACCAGGATGCTGTGTTTCCCTCCGTCGATATGAATTCTATAGTCGAGGTAGAATCTCCCCCTGTCGGCGGTTTGCATCGTTTGAACACCGACCACGAGAAGTCCCTCTTCGGCCGGCTGAAAGGTGGTGACACACGCGGTGAGAAGAAAAAAAAGGAGCACAACTGGGGCAACAATAGGTCGGCGCATAACTATACACGTACTTCTCATAGGACTTGAAAAAAATAATAGTGGCAATCCAGGCCGGACGCAAGAAGAATCTAGAAGAAAAAACGAAATCCTGTCTGTCATGCAAATTTAGTATACGAAACTAAAATTGCATGCAGTTTTAGTACAATCTGCTGCTGCCCGACGTATACAGAAGGTATCTCACCAATCCCGGACAGCTGATAGAAGAGCTGAAGCTGAAAAATGCGGATTTTGTGGTGATAGATGAAATCCAGAAGCTTCCTCAGCTTCTCGATCTGGTGCATTGGCTCATTGAAAATCTGGGAGTTCGGTTCGCTTTATGCGGTTCCAGCGCCCGGAAAGTGAAAAGGAACCGCGCAAATCTTCTGGGAGGCCGGGGTATCAGATATGAGCTCTACGGATTATCCGCGTCGGAAATTGGAGATGATCTTGATTTTTTGGCATTATTGAATCGCGGTTATATTCCTCCTATCTATCAAAGCAACAATCCGGGAAGGTTCCTCAATGCATATATCGCCCAATACCTGAAAGAGGAGATAGCCGCAGAAGGTCTGGTGAGAAATCTTCCGGGCTTCTCCGAATTCCTTGAGATCGCCGCGCTGTCTGATACGGAGCTGCTGAATTACACCACCATAGCGCGGGATATCGGCGTGGCAAGTTCAACGGTGAAGGCTTATTTTGAGATTCTCTCGGATACCCTTCTTGGACGTTTTTTGCCGCCCTATCGTCGGAGGCCGAAACGAAGGGTCGTGGCTGCCCCGAAATTTTACTTTTTTGATGTGGGAGTGGTGAATTTTCTCGCAAAACGGGGGGAGCTTTCAACTGGTTCGGAGCTGATTGGGAAAGCCTTCGAGAACTGGGTATTTCATGAATTGTGCAGCTACAATGCCTATCGGGAAAAATATGCAGACCTGTTTTATTGGCGCTTATCCTCAGGGATTGAGGTTGATTTTATTATAAACCACATCGATTGTGCCATTGAATCAAAAGCTTCGGAGAAAATAAGGTCCCGTCACATGCGGGGGTTGCGGGAGCTAAAAAAAGAACATCCCGAGGTCAGGAAGAGACTGCTTGTTTCCATGGACAGCCACGACAGAGAAACCGAGGATGGTATTCTGATTCTGCATTACACAACTTTTCTCGATTCTCTGTGGAAAGGATTATTTTTTTAATCCTTATGTGCGGCCGGCTGCAAAAGCCCTGCCTCATCTTGACTTTGTAAAAAATCAGTCTTAT
>CAZJIN010000292.1:0-4396 GCA_964545955.1 uncultured Sediminispirochaeta sp. | reverse complement strand
ACCTTCGTCTTGTCATACAGTTTTGCCTTGCTTTCCCCCACGGAAAACATGTTCTGTCCACGGGAACGCATACTTCGCCACATGATCACACCGAGCCAGACGAAGAGGAGCAGCGGGAGCAGGTTCACAAAAATCTCCCAAAACCCCTGTTCACTCGCCGATCTGGTCTGCAGGGTCACTCCCTTCTGCTCGAGTAATTCAAGCAGTTCGTCATCCCCTGTTGCCGGTAGGTAGGTAATAAATTGGACCATCGACTGCCCGTCGATGTTGGTCTGACTCGTGAGGGTTCCTTCGACGGTATCCCTCTGCATTTCCACCCGCGCGACATTTCCGGACCTCACGAGGTCTTTAAACTGGGTATAACTAATGATATTGGTGCTCTGCTGCATCATTAAAATATTAATAAAAGGTAACATGAGGAGAAGAATAACTATGACCCAGGTGAATTTTGAAAAATTGAATCCCCCCTGGGGAAATTTCCAGTTCGGGTTCCCATTCTGATTTTTATTCTGGTCGTCGGGTTTATTCTGTTTTTGGCCGTCATTGCTGTTTTGATTCATGTAGGATGCCTCCGTATCAAAAAATACTATAAAAACGCGACTCAGTCCAATCTATGGGGCGAAGTTGAAGGGGGATAAAAGAAAAAAGTGGATCAAATTTGTAGTTTTTGTGCCAATAGGGTGCCGACCTCCACTGCCTTCTCCAGAACGGAGCTGTCCCCTCGCACGGAATACTTTGTAAAATGACCCGTAACCGGGAATTCAGCCACCACTTCATAACCAAGGACTCGGAGGGGATCGCTCATTGCGGGGATGGTAAAACCCATCTCTGAGGCTTCGTTCTGCTCACATACCCCGACGGTCACCATCTTTCTTCCCTGGTTCGCCAGTCTGGAACTGTAGGGCCCGGGACGGGGATTGGTGAAGTTAAAATAGGGATACATCCGATCGATAAAAGCCTTCATCAGAGGAGTGATGTTGTAGTTGTAGGTAGGGGAACCAACGACGAGCCCTTCCGATTCATCAATCTTTTCATACAGGAGGTGCATTCCATCGAAAAATTGTGTGCAGATCTTGTCTCTGCGGCACTGTTCGCAACCGATACAGGGTTTGATCGTGTAGGAGCCGAGGCTGATGAGTTCCGTCCGTATTCCCGAAGCCTCGAGTCCTTCGGCTATCTTGGACAGAATCGTTTCGGTGTTTCCCCCTTTTCTGGGGCTGCCGCTTATCAGCAATGTCTTCATGGTTTTATCTCCTTTTTTCCGCTGTTACGCTCCCAGAACACGCCGTCCCGGTATCCCTGAATGGACGAGTGAGAATCGGCAATCTCCAGGCGTTTTTCCGTGAGAGCCGCGTACAGGGGTTCTTTTTCTATTCCACAGAAGCGTCGGTCCAGTTTCTTAGCCGTCACCGAAGCAGTCCCGACACCGAGGAAGGGATCGAATACAACGTCCCCGGGGCGGGAACTGGCCAGTATGATCTTTGCCAGGAGTTTCTCGGGTTTCTGTGTAGGATGATCGGTGTTTTCCGACATGGACCAGTAGGGTACGGTCAAGTCGGTCCAGAGGTTCGAAGGATGGGTGAGGCGAAAATTACCCTGCTCAGTTGTTTCCCAATCCTTTGGCAGGCCCCTGTGATCCGTATAAGGCGCTCTCACCCTCCTCCTCAGCTTCACCGCGTCGACGTTGAAATAGTAGTCCTTCGAGACCGTGGCAAACAGGATATCTTCAGAACTGTTCTTCCAGTTCATCTTCGCTCCTCGACCCTTCTCCCTTTCCCATACGATCCTGTTGCGCAGGACAAGATGGTGTGAGAGAATCTTCTGAAGTTCTCCGCTGCTCCGCCAATCGGCACATACGTACACGGATGCGGTGGGCTTCAACAGTGGCAGAAGCAGGTTGAGCCATTTTTCAAAGAGATCGCCGTATTCGGTGATGTTTTTTTTCCTGAAACTGAGGGTGTGAAAAATTTTGTCGAGGTTGTAGGGCGGATCCAGAAAAGCAAGATCCACAAAGGACTCCGGGAGGTGAGGCGCTACTTCTTCAAAATCTCCCAGGATGGTTTTTCCGAGCAATCGCTCCAACTCACCAGGGAATACGGGGGAATTGACCTTGATACAACGTTGGAGGTACAAACGTTGCTGTACTTCGGTCAGGGTTATGGTACGATTGCGTGGAGCCCTCGGTTTTTCACTCATCCGATACAGTGTAACGTAGATTCGATGTCGGGAAAAGTAGAGGAAAAAAAAAGAATACTCATTGTATAATGTTGGTTGGTATATTATTACTTTAATAGTATAGGAAAGGAGCGGTGATATGATTAAGAGTAAAATTGCCCTGATAATGATCTTCCTTATCGGTGTAAGCACGCTTTCCGCACGGCCCATAGAGATTAAACTCGGTAGTGCCGCCCCCGACAACAGTGTCTGGGCTGATTCGCTCAAAAGAATGGCGGCTGAATGGTCTGAGATCTCCGACGGTCAGATCCGTGTGCGAATATATTTTGCCGGATTCAAGGATGAGTCCGACCTGATCCGAAAGATGAAATTCAACCAGTTGCAGGCCGGTATCGTTACGGGGTTCGGTCTGCAGGAGCTATATCCAAACGTACTTGCCGTCAGCATGCCCTTCCTTGTACAAAGCGCCGATGAGTTCGACTATGTTCTTGACAGGGTCGGTCCACAAATGGCCGATGAGATAGAAAAATCCGGGTTCAAGCTTCTCGCCTGGGCTAAGGCGGGGTGGGTCTACTTCTTCAGCCGGGATCCCATGACATATCCACGGGACCTTAAAAAAATGAAGATATCCTCCTCGGGAACTGAAGCCGACGATCTGATGAACGCAATGAAGAACCTCGGGTTTCATCCGGTCAGTGTGCCTAGTTCGGAGGTTCTGTCCGCCCTGGCCAGCGGAATGGTGGATGCCCTCTACGCGACCCCCCTGGCGATGGGGGCCATGCAGTGGTTCGGGGTGGCCGACAACATGGCTGATATGAAGGTGGCTCCTTTCCTTGGAGGAATCCTTATCAGTGATCGTGTCTGGCGTCAGATTCCCGATGATATCAAACCGGAGCTGATTGAGTCTGCAAAGGCTATCGGCCGTGAACTGGACCGAAAGATCATCGAACTTGAAGAGGATGCCGTGGAGGAGATGAAGAAGCATGGTCTAAAGGTGAATCCTGTTCCCCCGGGGGCGGTGGAAGAGTGGAAGGAGCTTTTTGAAAAAGGCCGTCGACAATCAGGGAAGAATCTCTATTCTCAGGATTTTATGGATCGGCTCCAGGAGATTATAGGGGAATACAGAAATGGTGTAAGGGGAGATCAATAATGGCGAAAGCGGGGGGAGGGAGGAAATCCGTACTACGGATTGAGGATGGGATAAACTACGTATCTCTATTCTTATTGGCCCTGATACCCGCGGTTGAGGTCTTTCTGAGGACTTTTTTCAAGACGGGAATACCGAATTCTTCCTCCTACGTATACCATCTTGTTTTTTTTCTCACCTTTATCGGGGGCGCTTTCACCGCGAGGGAGAACCGCCACCTGGCCATTGTGGTCGGCAATGAACATCTTCCACAGTCCTGGCGTGGACCGGTAAATATAATCAATGGCCATTTGAGTGTGGCAATATTGACGGCTCTTTTCTGGAGTTCCCTTTCCTTTGTGTTGATGGCCTTTGACGGAAGCGCGAAGGTGGGGGTTTTTCCTATTCGGTTGATCGTACTATTCATGCCGATAGGTCTCGCCTCGATAATGTGGAGGTTCTACCGTCTGGGATCCGACGGTACCGTAAGCAGGGTGATAAGGGCTCTGGGTATACTTACGGGAAGTGTGTTCGCCTTTTCAAGCATATACAACCTCCTTTTCTTCTTTTTCCCGGGGCTTCCCCTCTGGTTTGATGATGTGCTCAACATGTGGTACGCCTGGATACCGGCGGTGGCCCTGGGTTCGATAGTGCTTCTGGTGCTTTCTGCGGTCCTGGGGAACCCCCTCTTCGTGGTGCTCGGCGGGACGGCATATCTCCTGTTCGCGAGAAACGGCGGCGCCCTAGAATCAATCCCCAATGAAGCGTACACCATGCTGATCAGTGAAACGATTCCCGTGATTCCCCTCTTCACCCTGGCGGGTTTTGTGTTGTCCGCTTCCAGGGCGGGAGAGCGTCTGGTTCGCCTTTTTCACGGTCTTTTTGGCTGGGTCCCCGGAGGCCAGATTATCGCGGCGGTGCTGGTTTCGACATTCTTCACCACCTTCACCGGTGCATCCGGGGTGACCATTCTCGCCCTCGGCGGGATTCTCTATGTGGTACTGCACAAGGAAGGTCCCTTTACCGAAAAATTTACCACCGGGTTTCTCACCGCTTCCGGGGGCGGGGGTTTCCTTTTTCCGCCGAGCCTTACGA
>CAZJIN010000291.1:0-4410 GCA_964545955.1 uncultured Sediminispirochaeta sp. | reverse complement strand
CGGAAGTTTCCCGCGCACCCACTTCACCGGGGAGAGCAATATCCACAAGCTGATCAGTGGAAGGAAGATCGATGGTATGATCGTGATTCATCCGGAGGTTCCCGCCGATGACTGGAGCTACATAAGAAATTCGGGGCTTCCCTTCGTGGCGCTCCATTTCAAGCCCCGGAGCTATGATTACAGTTGGATGAACTACCTGTTCACCGACCACGTCTATGGTGGGTATATGGCGACAAAGAGCTTGATCGACGCCGGCAGCAGGTCCATCCTCTGTCTAAAAGAGGATTCCAGGGAGATTCAGTTTATCGAGCGAACGGAGGGGTATAAAAAAGCCCTTGAGGAAGCGGGGATTCCCTACCGTCCTGAGCTGGTATTGGGGGGGGACTGTTCCTTTGATTTCGGATTCAACGCGATCATGGGTCGTCGGAAAGATCTCTCTTCGATAGACGGTATTTTTGCCGAGGCGGATCTGGTGGCCCTGGGGGCGATTGAAGCCCTTAAGGAGCTGAGGATTGACGTTCCCGGGAATATACGGGTGATCGGATATGATGATACGGAGCTGGGAAAATACTTTCGGCCGAAACTAACCACGGTTCACCAACCCAGGGAGGAACACGCGCGCCTGGCTTGCGAACGGCTCATCGAGCTACTGGACGAAGGGGGTGACAAAAAGGTGATCCAGAAGGTCCTGAAGCCCCTCCTGATCTTTCGCGAAACCTGCTAGAATGCTATAGTCTCTCCCATGAACAGTGGAATTATTGCTATCGGAATGAGCGGCGGTGTTGATTCGAGTGTAGCCGCATATCTTCTCACGAAAAGTTGGTCCAGAGTTGTCGGTGTGAGTCACTATATCTGGAAGGGTTCGTCTTGCTGCAACACCGAGACCCTTCAGAGGGCTCGCTCGACCTGTGATGAACTGGGAATTCCTTTTTTTATTATTGATTTAGTGGATGAGTTCACCCGGGCGGTGGTGGATGATTTTGTAGATTCTTACCGCCATGGAGAGACCCCGAATCCCTGTGTGAGGTGCAATGAATTTATCCGTTTCGGCCTTTTCCCGCGGAAGATCAAAGATCTTTTGGTGACCCGGGGTTTGATGACCCAAGAAGAGTCCCTTTACCTGTCGACCGGTCATTATGTGAGGACCCGTGAAAGGGAAGGCCGAATTCTGCTTCGCAAGGGGGTGGACAGGGAAAAGGACCAATCATATATGTTGTACCACATGGATCCCGATTTTTTACCCCTTTGCAACTTTCCCCTGGGAGAGATGAGAAAGCCTGAGGTCGTCCAATTGGCGAAAGACCATGGATTCCCGACCCATAGTGTGAAGGAAAGCCAGGATGTCTGTTTTGTGAATGGAAAATACATCGATTTTATCAAGGAATATACCGGGGGCGAACTGATTTCTCAACCGGGACCGATAGTCAACCTTGCAGGAAGCAGAATCGGCACCCATCGGGGTTACATGAACTATACGATAGGGCAGCGTCAGGGGCTGGGACTTTCCGACGGACCATGGTATGTGGCCGAATTGAAGGCCGAAGAGAATGCCGTGGTTGTCGCCGGAAAAAAAGAGCTCGGAAAGATGCGCTTTACCCTGCGGAGGGACTCCTGGTTCGTGCCGCTTTCCGATTCTTTTCGGTCCGCCGTCAAAGTGAGATACAACTCCGGGGAGCTCTCATGCAGTGTAAATCGCAATCCAGAAGGTACTATAACGGTAGATCTTGATGAGCCGACAGTGCTCACGCCGGGACAATCCGCCGTTTTTTATGAGGGAGAGGATGTTCTGGGGGGGGGTATAATTGACCTGTGAGGTCCACCGGGATGGTTCAACCTTTTTAAAAATCTTCGTTTTTTTTCAATAGCCGCTTCAATCCCCTTTACAGTCGGACAACTATCTGTATAGTAGAGTGTTATTATGGAACACACAGCACTGGTAATTGTGGAATCACCAACGAAGGCTCGTACGATAAGAAAGTTTTTGCCGAAGAACTATGTAGTAGAGGCCAGTATCGGCCATATCCGTGATCTGCCACAGTCGGCCGCGGATATCCCGAAGGAGCTTAAGAAGGAAAAGTGGGCAAAACTCGGGATCGATGTGGAGAACGATTTTAAACCCCTTTATATTATTCCCCGGGGAAAGGGGAAGATCATCCGGGAGTTGAAAAAGAAGCTCAAGGAAGTTGATCAGGTAGTACTGGCCACTGATGAAGACCGTGAAGGGGAGAGTATCTCCTGGCATCTGGTTCAGGTACTCAACCCGAAGATTCCGGTAAAGCGTATGGTGTTTCATGAGATTACCAGGTCCGCCATTGAACACGCGATTAAAAACGAGAGGGATATAGATATCAACCTGGTCAATGCCCAGGAGACCCGACGGATCCTCGATCGCCTCTATGGATATACCCTTTCACCGTTGATCTGGAAAAAGATCGCCTACGGGCTTTCCGCCGGACGGGTGCAATCACCCGGTCTAAGGTTGATCGTGGAACGGGAACGGGAACGGATTCGGTTTAAAAAATCGGAGTACTGGGACCTGAAAGCCCTTATGAGGAAGAGTGCCGATTCTGATGAAAGGGATTTCGAAGCTCAGCTCGATACGGTGGATGGAGCTATAATTGCCAGGGGCAAGGACTTTGATCCTGAGACCGGTGAGTTGAAAGCGGAACAGGGCCAGGAAAAGAAGGGTAAGAAGATTGTAGTTCTCGATGAGAACGCGGCCAAAGAGCTCGTTGATGAAATCCGGTCTGCCGAATGGAAGGTCGAATCAATTACCGAGAAGCGAAGTCGCAACCGTCCCTCCCCGCCGTTTATCACCTCAACACTACAGCAGGAGGGGAATCGAAAGCTTCGCCTCTCCGCCAGGGAGACGATGCGCACGGCCCAGAGGCTTTACGAGCAGGGATTCATCACCTACATGCGTACCGATTCACCGGCCCTCAGTTCCGAAGGGGTGAACGGCGCTGTTCAGGCGGTGCGCAGTCTATATGGCGAGGAGTTTCTGGCCGACAACATCCGCCAGTATTCAAGCAAATCAAAATCAGCCCAGGAGGCCCATGAGGCGATTCGGCCCGCCGGCGAGGTCTTCAAGCATCCCGACGAGACCGGTCTGGAAGGTCGTGAAAAGGCCCTGTACTCTCTGATATGGAAAAGAACTCTGGCCAGCCAGATGGCTGAGGCCCGTAAGGTTTCTACCACCGCGGGAATTGTTGCAGGTCGTGCACGATTCACCGCCACTGGAACAAGAATTGAGTTCCCCGGTTTCATCCGGGTGTATGTGGAGGGCAAGGACGATCCGGAGGCGGCCCTCGATGACAAAGAAACCTTTCTTCCCCCCCTTACAGAGGGGGAGGTGCTCTCATTGTGCCGGATAGATCCGAGTTACCATGAAACAAAACCTCCGGCGAGGTATACCGAAGCGACTCTGGTACGTACCCTTGAGAGTATGACCATAGGAAGACCTTCGACCTACGCATCGATCATCAACACCCTGTTTGACCGTGGGTATGTCCGCAAACAGGGAAACGCGCTGATACCCACTTTTACCGGATTCGCCGTGATCCAGCTGTTGGAAAGGCATTTTCACTACCTCATTGAATATGACTTTACCTCCGGTATGGAATCGTCCCTGGATGAGATAGCGTATGGTAAAATCGACCGGAAGGAATACCTCAATGAATTCTATCGGGGTGAAGAAGGACTGCTCAACAAGGTGGAGGTCCGTGAAAAGGAGATCTCACCGGAAAAATCAAGGACCATAGAACTACCTCAGATTTCGATCGTTGACGGTATAAAGGTGGGAAAATTCGGTCCCTATATTGTATATCAGAACGGTGATGAAGAGGAGATCCATGCGTCTATACCGGAGGATATTGCCCCCGCGGACCTGACTGAAGAGGAGGTTCGTGAGATTATCGAGATCCAGAAAAACGGACCGGAACCCCTGGGCCATGATCCGAAGACGGGAAAGGCAGTGTATTGTCTGACTGGACGCTACGGACCCTACTACCAGCTCGGTGAAGTGACCGAGGAGGTTCCGAAACCGAAGCGGGCGGCTCTCACAAAAGGAATGAAACCGGGGGATGCCAATATTGAGGATGCCCTACGTCAGTTAAGCCTTCCCCGTACGTTGGGAAGCCATCCCGAAACGGGAAAGGACGTGGTTGTCGCCCGGGGAAGGTTCGGTCCCTTTGTAGTACATGATGATGATTTCAGATCCTTGAAGGGGGAGGAAGAACTTTTTACTATTACCCTTGAGGAGGCCCTCGAAATACTCGCCCGGCCGAAGAAGGGCAGGGGGAACAGTCGTATCATGCGGGATTTTGGTCGCGATGAGGTCCTGAACAAGAAGGTGGCGATTCATAACGGTCGCTATGGACCTTATATTAAGGCCGGCACGAAAAATGTTGC
>CAZJIN010000290.1:0-4459 GCA_964545955.1 uncultured Sediminispirochaeta sp. | reverse complement strand
TACAAGGAGCTGTCGGTGTGGGAAAAAACCCATCTTACCTTTCTCAGTGAGATCTACCAGGACCTGCTCGAGTCTTCCTGGAATGATTCGAATTTCTGGCCTTTCTAAGCCGCGAATGACCGTCTGAATGCTTCGCAGCTCAAGGAGTATCAAGACAAAATTCGTACTCGCCATCAGCGGAACGGTGGTGTTTTTTCTCCTTGTTCTGTTGTGTGTGAGCTACAGTCTTCTCAGGGATACCGCGGTAAAAAACGCGGGTGAACTGTCCAATACCATCCTCGGCGAAACGGATAAGCAAATAGATACTTTTTTTCAGGAGATCGAATATCTGACGAGGCAGATTGCGGGCTATCCGGCTTTTTACGAGGTACGGGAAGGGGAGATGCGAACTCTCATCCTCTCAACAGTTCGGGCGCGCAATGAATATCTCCGGGCGATCTATCTCGGCACCACGGACGGACGAATGCTGGAATGGGGGATCGGCGAAGGTTTTGTCAACAATGCCCCCGTCTTCGAGTCGGGATACGATCCGCGGGTGCGGCCGTGGTATCAGGAGGCGGTACGGGCACAGGATTTTACCATAACAAAACCCTACGTGTACGCCAGTATTGAGGCCCTGGGGATCACCGGAGTTCTTCCCCTTTTTCATCCGGATGGTCGTTTCGTGGGGGTCCTCGGTGTGGATATAATGCTGGACGATCTGAAGAGAATGATCGAAGAGCTGAAGGTCCAGAAGGGGGGGAGGGTCATCCTGTTGAACCAGGAGAACCAGGCCATTGTCAATCAGTTTGACGAAGAGGTTCCTCGGAATGGAGTACTCGAGCTCAAGGATTTTGATTTGTTCGACCTTGAGGAGGTGGAATCCGGGGATCGCCACCAGTTTTTCACCACCCGCGACGGTACCGAACGGTACTATATCACCCGTACACGGAATGAGAAGACCGGGTGGAAACTCTTCATCGCCCTTCCCTATGAGGAGGTGATGGCCCAGGCAACCGAAAATATACAGTTCGTGATCTTCATCGATGTGATGCTGATGCTGCTTCTCTCCGTGGTGATAGGGTTCCTGAGCAATATTATTATTCTGCATCCCCTCGAAATGACGGTAGACGTCATGGAGCGTCTCGAACACGGAGAAAGTGATGCCAGGGTGCCGGTAAAGGCGGATGATGAGTTCGGAACTCTTGCCCGCCAGTTTAACCGCTTGATCGGCACGGTAAACGACTATCATCAGCGGCTTGAGGAGAAGGTGCGGCGACGGACGGAGGAGCTTGTCTCTCTTCAGCAGGAGAATGTACGGCTCAGGATTATCGAGGAAAAGGAGCGTATCTACGGCTACCTTCACGATTCCCTCGGAGCGCGACTTACCAATATCTTTATTTCAAACAACGTAGCCCGGTCGGCGGTGGACAGGGACCCTGAACTGCTTCTGGAGATGCAACTCCAGATCGAGCGCAATACACGACAGGCGATCGAAGACCTGAAGGAGATTCTCTTCAGCTCCCAGAGTGAAAAACGAAAAATGATCGATTTCCCAAAGGTTTTGAAGCACAACATTGAAGAGCGCCTCGATCTCAAGGATATCGCCTTCACCTTTGTCTGTGATAATCAAGTAGGGTTCAACGAACTGAACAGGGAATCCCGTTTTGAGATTGAAAAAATCCTTCAGGAACTGGTGAGCAACGTCCTCAAACACTCTGAAGCGAACCAGGTAGAACTAAGCCTGGATCTCCGGGGCGGCCTGGTTTTTATCCATTTCCAGGACAATGGAGTGGGGATAGGAGATAATGGGGATTGTCCTTCAGGGTTTGGTCTTCAAAACATGAAGCACAGGGTCCTGCATCTCGGTGGTGATTTTAAATTGGTGGGTCCCGAAGACGGAGGGACTGAGGTGAACATAAAGTTACCGGTCTATTCCGGAGAGGATCCTGAAGAATGATTAGATTGATGATTTGTGAGGACATAAAGGATGTGCGAGAGGGGTTTCGCTATCTCCTGAATATGGACGATGATTTCAAAGTGATTGACACGTACCCTTCGGCGGAGGATCTCCTGCAGGGTATGTCCCGTCTCGGTCCCCCCGATATAGTTCTTATGGATATCGAGCTGCCCGGTATCTCAGGTATTGAGGCGACCGCCCGTGTGAAAGAGGCCTACCCGAAGACGGCTGTGCTTATTCTGACGATTTTTGAAGAAGAGGAGAAGATCCTCAACGCAATCCAGGCGGGGGCTACCGGATATATCCTCAAAAACACCAGTCCCGGTGAGCTCATCACACAGATAAAAACACTTCACGACGGCGGTTCGCCCATCAGTCCCAACGTCGCGAGGATCCTGCTCCAGGAGTTCCAGCGTGATTATAGTACCAGGAATCATGATGACTATAACCTCACCCCCCGGGAAAAAGAAATCGTCCACGGAATCGTAAAGGGGCTCACTTATCGACAGATTGCCGATCATTACGGTATTTCCGGTGCCACCGTGAAAAAACATATCCTCCACATCTATAAAAAACTAAACGTCCGCTCAAAGGTCGAGTTCATGAAAAAGGTGATGGACTCCGACCTGATGTAGACTATTTAATTCGGTTGCCTGTTCTGAGGCGTTTTGACCGGACCGTATACCCAATCGTATACCCCAAATGGTGTATTTTCCCCGTTCTTTTCATAAAAAAAACCATAAATATGGTGAAAACGGTCTATTTACGCCAGGAGAGAGGGGGTATTAAATGGTGGGAGTATAGATTTTATTTTTTTTTAGGAGGAAAAAGCGTATGAGCGCGGAAGGAAAGAAAGGTGCCATGGACTGGTACTTCAAATCGAACCTGTTGATCCGAATTCTGATCGGCCTTGTTCTGGGAGCTGTGGTGGGGCTGATCGCCGGTGAATCCATTCTATGGGTTGCGCCTCTGGGATCACTGTTCGTAAGGCTATTGAAGATGATCGTAATGCCGGTGATTTTTACCACCCTGGTGGTCGGAGCCGCGAGTATAAGCCCCGCGGAACTCGGTAAGGTCGGGATTAGGATCGTACTTTTTTACCTGCTGACTTCGGCTTTTGCCGTGGCTATCGGATTGCTCATGGGAAATCTGTTCAAGCCCGGTCTTGGACTTGATCTCGCTTCCATCGGAGCGGCCTCGGGGCGTGAAATCGCGGCTCCCGCCTTGCAGGATACCCTGTTGAACATCGTTCCGACCAATCCCTTTGCCGCGATAGTAGGCGGTGATGTGCTGCCGACGATCTTCTTCGCGATTATCTTCGGTATAGGCATCAGCTATCTGAAGATCAGCAAGGATTCACGGATCACCGCCCCCGCCGACACCCTCTTCAAGATTTTTCACGGTGCCGCCAAAGTGATGTACCTCGATGTGCGCTCGGGATTGAAGTATGCTCCCATTGGTGTATTTGCCCTGCTGGCCGTTGTTTTCGCGCAACAGGGCGCGGCGGCCGTGGGACCTCTTGGTGTGGTCACCGCCGCTTCTTATCTCGGCTACATCCTCCATGTGCTGGTTGTCTACGGCGGATTGCTGATGATTAACAAATTGAGTTTTTCAAAGTTCCTGGCCGGTGGAAAAGAGGCTATTGTTACCGCTTTCGTAACCCGTAGTAGTGGTGGTACTCTTCCCGTTACCATGAGAAGTGCTGAGGAAAACCTGGGCGTTTCCAGGAATGTCTACTCCTTTACCCTTCCTCTTGGGGCAACCATCAATATGGACGGTACGGCTATCTACCAGGGCGTGTGCGCCCTTTTTATTGGATTCGCCATTGGCATGCCCCTGAGTTTTGCCCAGCAGATCACCGTCATCATCACCGCGGTACTGGCTTCGATCGGTACGGCGGGTGTTCCCGGAGCCGGGGCGATCATGCTTCTGATGGTACTCAACTCCGTCGGGCTTCCCGTTGAAGAAGGATCGGCGGTGGCCGCGGCCTACGCGATGATCCTCGGAATCGACGCGATCCTCGACATGGGACGGACCGCGATCAACGTAACCGGCGATATGACCGGTACCGTGCTGGTCGCGAAAGGCGAAGGTGAGCTGGATATGTCGAAATGGGGGAAAGCCCAGGCGAAGGCCTGATATTCCCCCTGATCCTTTTGTATTGATAAATTTGTTTATTAATAAATTTGTGTATTAATAAAAAGTTCAGGCGCTTCCAATAAGTTCATTTTGGAATTGCCCCATTACAAACAAGTTGTTGGGATAAGCCCCGGATCGGCAGGACGCCGGTTCGGGGCTTTCCTTGTTTTCCTATCTCCGTGCCGTCGTTTACTCGCCTGTGTTTTCGTCGGTTGACTTTTTCTTGTCCGCCGGCTTTGAGGGTACTTTCTCTTCGTCCGGATTGGAGGCGGCTATGTCGGAGGTGGTCGATTTGTCGGCGGCCGTTTTATCGGTGTTTGTTTTACCGGTGTTTGTTTTACCGGTGTTTGTTTTACCGGTGTTTGTTTTACCGGTGTTTGT
>CAZJIN010000289.1:0-4487 GCA_964545955.1 uncultured Sediminispirochaeta sp. | reverse complement strand
ATCGATCTTGAAAAAAACGGCTATGAAGTCGCGGAAGACCGGGACAGTTTTGATTACCTCTACCTGAGAAAAGACCTGGCCCATCTGAGTGGGAAAAAACTGCATAAGAAGCGCAACCTGGTGAACGGATTCATCAACAACTACAACTACGAAGAGAAGCGGATCGTCGACGGGAACAGGCAGGACACCATGACCGTCCTGAGAGAATGGGCGAAAGGCCGGGAAGACCCAGGCGACTACGATGCCGCCGTGGAGGCGATCGAGGAAATGGAAAAATTCAACCTGACCGGCTGTCTCACCTATGTGGACGGGACTCCAGCGGCATACTCGATCGGTGAGCCCCTGGCGAGGGGAAGGTGTTTTGCCATCCACTTTGAAAAAGCCCTGCCGGACTACAAGGGGATTTACCAGTTTGTGAACCGGTCCTTCGCGTCGATGCTGCCAAGACACTACATCCACATCAACCGGGAGCAGGATCTGGGTGATCCGGGGCTGAGACAGGCCAAGATGAGCTACCGGCCTTCGGGTTTTGTAAAAAAATACAAAGTATATCCGTCCTGATAAGCGCCTGCTCTCTTTTACTTCTGAAGGAATACTGATATAATCTCGTTTTAAAATCTTAGCCGAATCAGGAGTTGCAACAATGAACCCTGCCGACACCGATTATAAAGGAACCTCGCTCACCGAAATCTACGGGATCCATCTTTTCAATGAAAACGTGATGCGTCAACGTCTTCCAAGATCGATCTACCGCGATCTAAAGGCGGTACAGGAGGACGGCCGGACCCTAGCCCTAGAGGTAGCCGAGGTAGTGGCCAGTGCCATGAAGGACTGGGCCATCGAGAAGGGAGCCACTCATTATACCCACTGGTTCCAGCCCCTTACCGGAATGACCGCGGAGAAGCATGATTCCTTTATCTCACCCTCCCCCGACGGGAAGGTAATCATGGAGTTTTCCGGCTCCGAGTTGATCATGGGTGAGCCGGACGCGTCTTCATTTCCCAGCGGGGGCTTGAGGGCGACCTTCGAGGCCAGGGGGTATACCGCATGGGACACCACAAGTCCCGCCTTTTTAAAGGAAGATCGGACAGGGGTAACCCTCTATATTCCCACAGCTTTTATTTCCTACCGCGGCGAAGCACTGGATAAAAAGGTCCCCCTGCTACGTTCGATGGAGGTGATAAACAAACAGGCCATGCGAATCCTCAGGGTGATGGGGAATACCACCTCGAAAAGGGTGCTTCCGTCGGTGGGGGCGGAGCAGGAGTATTTTCTGGTGGACAAGGAGGTCTTCGACCGACGACCGGACCTCATCATTACGGGGAGAACCCTGTACGGCTCCGCGCCGGCCAAGGGTCAGGAGCTGAGCGACCATTATTTCGGGAGCATCAAGGAAAGGGTCTCTTGCTTCATGCGCGAGCTGAACCATGAGTTGTGGAAGCTCGGTGTCTCGGCGAAAACCCAACACAACGAAGTCGCCCCCAACCAGTTCGAACTGGCCACCATCTACACCACGGCGAATCTCGCCACCGACAACAACCAGCTTGTTATGGAGAGCCTGCGCAAAATCGCCGTTCGCCACAACCTGGTGACCCTGCTCCATGAAAAACCCTTCAAGGACTTCAACGGCTCGGGCAAACACAACAACTGGTCTCTGACCACGGACGACGGAATCAACCTCCTCCAGCCGGGGGACAGCCCCCATGAAAACGCCCAGTTTCTCCTCTTCCTGGCGGCGGTCATCAAAGCGGTGGACACCTACGCCCCCCTTCTTAGACTGTCCGCGGCCAATACCGGCAACCTCCACCGCCTCGGCGGACATGGAGCGCCTCCCGCCATTTTCTCCATCTTCCTGGGGGACATGCTCACGGAGGACCTGGAAAAACTGAGTACCGAAGAGAAAGTCCAGGTAAAAAACGGAGAAATCCTGGAGGTAGGGGTAACTACCCTGCCGAAGCTGCCTAAACATCTCACCGACCGGAACAGAACCAGCCCCTTTGCCTTCACCGGAAATAAGTTTGAGTTCCGTATGGTTCCCTCGTCCCAGTCCATTGCCCTGGCCAATACCGTGCTGAACACCACCGTCGCCGAAATCCTCTCACAATTCGCCGACCGTCTTGAGGATTCTCTGCAAAAGGGTGAAGACATCAACGAGACTGTAAAAGCCATCGTCCGAGAGACCTATCGGGCCCATCGCCGGATTGTCTTCAACGGGAACGGATATGCCGATGAGTGGATCACCGAGGCGAAAGAACGTGGCCTGCCCAATATCAAGAGTACCGTCGACGCGATAGGTGAAATCGGCAAAGAATACGCAATCAATCTTTTTGAGAAACTCCATATCTACTCCCGGGGAGAACTTGAATCCCGTCGGGCTATTTACTATGAAAAATACAGCAAACAGACAGCCATCGAAGCCAACCTGATGATTTCCATGGCCCGAAGGTCTATTATCCCCGCCACGAACCGGTATATTCGGGAACTCGCCGGAGCCGCCCGGGCGGTGTACGCGGTGGATCCCCAGCTGGACGTATCGGTGCAGAAAAACCTCCTCAGGGAGGTGATCAAATCACTTCGGTCCCTGGAAAAAGAAGTGAATACCCTGGAAAAACTCCTCGTGAAGGCGAGAAAACTGGAGGAGTGCTCATCTGAAGAGGCCCATTACTATCGTTATACGATTTTTGAAAAAATGAACGAAACCCGGGTCCACGGCGATCATCTGGAAGAGCTCATCCCCAAGGACCTCTGGCCGTTTCCCTCCTACGAGGAGATGCTGCTGCAGCTGTAGCGAAGGCAAGGATAAATTTGACCACTGGTACGGCGGGCAAGCCCGCCGTACCTCAATCCTCTTCCCAGGTCAGGGAGAGGTGAATAGGTTCGGCCAGGGTGGCGGGACGCAAAAAGGGGAGACTGACCACCGCCCCTCCGTCCCGGACTTCCAGCCCCTTCACTGAGGTGATGGTGCCTTCGACCTGAAAGGTGATATCCACCTTCCGGGAGCGTAAAATACCGTCCAGCTCCTTCTGCTCCGCGTACGTCCCCAAAGCATAGGTCATCATTTCGGTGTATTCATCCTCAGAGAGAGGATCAGCCTGGGGACCGAAGGTCAGCATGTTCTGCTGTTCTTCCACCCCAAGTAATCCATAGAGGGAATCGATGTTTGCCGGGGTGAGATTCAACAGCAGGGTATGGGACATGCCGCCCCCATGGGTGAGACTGATCACGGGTTCCGCCTTCGGATCGGCGGGGGGCGGAACGACCCCGGAGGGATCGGTGAAAGAAGCGGCAATCACAATATGACCGGGCCCAAGACGTTCAAAATCCTCCAGAAGAAGCCCCTCGATACGGTTGAAGGAGGCGGCTATTTTGTATTCGTCGAATACCCGGAAAGCCTCCTCATCCTGAAGCTGTTCCCCCAGACCGGCGGTGAGATCCCGCAGGTATTGGACAAAAAAGGGGTGGAGCTCTATCTCGACCCGGGTATGTCCGCTTCCGTTGTTCCTGAGGTGTACTTCCTGATCGGAGGAGCACGCCGACAGGGCGAGACAGAGAATGACAAAAAGTGCAGCTGAGGCGGCGGGTGCTTTTTTCTGATTCATGGCTCACAATGTAGCCCGGCGGAGACAAATCGTCAATGTCGGGGGAAAAAACGGTTGATTTTTTCAACAAGCCTGCATAACCTGTTGTTCAAGGAGTACTGCATGAAAGGTCTTATCATCGCCGCCGGATACGGGACACGGTTTCTACCGGCGACCAAGACGGTACCGAAGGAAATGCTTCCGCTGATCACAAAACCTTCGATCGCCTTCATCGTCGAAGAGTTCCTGGCGGCGGGGATCAGCGATATTGTGATCCTGTCGTCCAGGCGCAAGAAGGGTCTGGATGATTATTTTGACAGAGAACCGGAGCTGGAAGAGCTCTTCTCCCGGGAGGGGAACCGGGACAAGCTGGAAAAAATCGCCCCCTACAGGGCGAACTTTGCCTTCGTACATCAGCAGGAGATGAAGGGAACCGGCCATGCCCTGTTGCAGACCCGACACCTCCTTGAAGACGGTCCCTTTGTGGTAGCCTATCCGGATGATCTGCATTTCGGTACTCCCCCGCTTGCCCGGCAGCTGATGGATATACATAAAGAGTACGATACGTCCGTACTGGCGACCCTCCATGATCCGCCGGATCTGAATCGCTACGGTATTCTGGAGCTTGCCTCCGACGGACTGCATGTGAAGGATGTCGTGGAGAAGCCCGCCCCTGGAAGTGAACCGAGCCGGGAAGCCTCCATCGGTCGTTTCCTGTATACCCCGGAGATTTTTCCGCTGCTCCAGGAGGGGTGGGAACGTCACACAGGGGATGGAGAATACTATCATATTTATGCACTGAAAAAGTTGATGGACCGGGAAAAAGTCGTGTATCATCAACTTCAGGGGGAACGGCTGGACATCGGATCACCGGCGGGGTATTTTGAGGCGATCCTCAGATACGCTGCG
>CAZJIN010000288.1:0-4524 GCA_964545955.1 uncultured Sediminispirochaeta sp. | reverse complement strand
TGTACATAGCCTTCTCGGCTTCGTCAGAGCTTTCCTCCCCTCTCCTGGAGTAGAGATCGACCGCCTTCCCTTCCATCGCGATCGCGGCGGATATTGCCGCAGCTTCATATCCGGAAACGCTGATCTGTTTCACGATTTTCGGCGACAGAACCTCTCTGGAAAACTCATCCTGGTCACCCAGGGAATAATTTCTGTCGAAGCCCTCTCCCTTTTTAATCCGTGAGGCCTGTTCGGCGAGGAGGTTCTCGTGTTTCTGTTCCTCCTCGGCCATTATGGTAAAAATGTTCTTCACCGCGTCATCCCGGGTTTGGTCGGCAACCCCTCGATAAAAGCTGCACCCCTGTTTCTCCAGAAGAATCGCCTTTTTTAGAATATCAAGTACTTTTTCATCAGGCATACAATAGTCCTCCTCCCTCTTATACTACACCGATTTTGTGAAAAACAAAATGGCCAGAGAGGCCATTGTGGTGATGCCACTGCGGTTATGCCATCGCGCCACAAGGCCCACACCTCACCCACGATCGGTCTTCTTATCGAGCCCTGCCACATCCACCGGACCACCGGCCAAATCCGCCATACGTCGGTCGTTCCTCTCCTTCCAGTCATCGATCCTCCGACCGAGCTCCTCAAGCAACTTCTCCGGCCTGTCGAGACCGAGATTGCCTGGAGCCCCAGTGGAGTTGCGTCGCTTCAACACCTTTTCCGAATCGAGAAGGGGCACCTTCTCCGGGTGAATCCCCACCTCGCGGTAGGCGTCCCGAAAACTCATCCCCCCCTCGACCATTCTGAGGGCCTCATCGGTGGCGAAAATTTCCCGGGGCATCGCTTTCGTAAGAACCTCCGTGTTGACCTCGAGGGTTTCGACGGTGAGCCGCATCACCCGGAGGGCGCTATGGGTGAGGGAGATGCCCCGCAGAAAAGGCTCCTTGGTCTCCTGAAAATCCCGGTTGTATCCGCTCGGCAGGGAACGAATGACCTGCTTCACCTGCTGCGACCAGGCCGACAGGGTGGCGGATTTGGCCCGAATCAACTCGAGCATATCGGGGTTTCGTTTCTGGGGCATGATACTCGACCCGGAACACAGCTCCTTCGGGAGGGAAAAATACCCGAATTCGGGCATTGAAAAAAGGACCAGGTCCTGGGCCGCCTTGCTGAGGGTGAGCATGACCTGGTCGAGGGCGTCAAGCAGGAGGGACTCAAACTTGCCTCGGCTGTTGTTTACGTACAATACATTGTGCTGAAGCCTGGTGAAACCCAGTTCTTCCGAAACCATCTCCCGGTCCAGGGGGAGGGGCACCCCGTAGCTCGCGGCGGACCCGAGGGGAGACTGGTCGACATGTTCGGCCGTACCCAGGAGGTGGAGCAGGTCGTCGTAGATCTCCTCTGCAAAGGAACCGGCCCACAAGCCCACCGATGAGGGCATAGCAATCTGCATGTGAGTCCGGCCGGGCATGGGCACATTCGCGTGTTTTCGTGATAGGTGCAGAAAGGCCCCCGCGAGCCCCCTTCCGGCATCAAGCACCTGCAGGACCGCCGCCCGCGCGTAGACCCTCAGGGCGCAGATCACCTGATCGTTTCTGCTGCGACCGGTGTGGATTTTCTTCCCCACCTCCCCGAGCTTTTTCACCAGAAAATTCTCTATCGCAGTGTGACCGTCTTCGTCACCAAAGGAAACGGAGAATCTCCCCTCTCCGATCTCTCCCGCGAGGAACTGAAGTTCCCGTTCGAGCAACTCGAGTTCGTCTTTTCGAAGAAGTCCGATTTTTTTCAACATCCGCGCGTGGGCAATACTCGAAAGACAGTCGGAAATCAGCAGTTTCACATCGAGCTTCCAGTCTTCACCAATCGTGAACTCTTCAATCAAAGCATCCAGGGCATAATCCTTCTGCCACAGTTTTCCCATTCTCATCTCCTTATCCCGCTGCTGAAGGTCAGACTAATCAGACCTCCCTGAAATGTCAACTTATGATAGCACGCGTCCCGGACGTTGACACGGAGGGGGCATGTTTTTACTATGGTGAATCGGGGGACGGAATGAAGATTTACACACATATGTTCGATATTTTGAGGGAAAGGGCCTACGCCACAACGATAAAAACCCTTTCCATCGGCCTCGGTTACACCGCGGTGGAACTGGACGACGGGAGCCTTGGAGTCGGCTATACATGGTTGGACAGCAAGATTTCCTGTACCCTTATGAAGGATCCCGAGGACTATGAAGGCAAACAGAGTTCCTTTCTACTGGGCAAGCTTTTCAGTGAAAATCTCCTGGACAGATCAGTCGCCATCGCCCTGGTGAACGCCCTGAACTATCGAAACGCCATGAGCTTCGAGGAAGACAAAGACACCCTCCTCGACGACCTGAATATCACCGAGGGCAGCCGAGTGTCCATGGTGGGTTATTTCAGTCCCGTCGTGGAAAAACTAAAAACCAGGAACGTAGAGTTAAATGTCTTCGACCTTGGAAAACAGATCGGCACAAAAAATGAATTCTACGCGAATCTTCGTCACAACACCGATGCGGTGATCCTCACCTCCACGAGCGTGATCCACGGTTCCACGGAAGAGGTCTTGTCACACGTCCCTGAAGAGACCCAGTGCGTACTTCTCGGCCCCACGACCCCCATGATGCCTGAAGCCTTTGCCCATCTGCCGATCACAATCCTCGGTGGCACCCTTCCCCTCGACGCGGTGGCCGTCCTGAAATCCATTCGCCACGCGAAGGGAACCCGGGACATCCAGAGGGCTTCACGCAAGGTTTACTGGAAAAAAAACTGAACACAAGCTCCCCGTTCAACCGTCCCTCTCAATCGCCTCATGCGTTCAGTCTACCACGGCGGGAAAAGCAGGGCGACTTGAGGGAAAATCCTCGACCGAACGAAAATAGGTGAACCTCGATAGAAATCTCCTCGCAAAAGTACAGTTCAGTTCCCCATCGAAGGCAAAAAAAAGCGCGTATTCCTCATTCTGAAAAAAATAGATCTCCCGTGGTACGGATCCCTCCACCAGGCCCTCGTAGCGGTCGATCAGCTCTTCGTTCAGACGAAAAAACCTCGTGGTTCCACAATCCACGGGCTGCCAGTTTTCAAACCTCACGATTTCCCGCTCAGTGTAGTAGAGAAAAATCCTTTGTTCCTGATACCTGTACTCACCCTTGAAGTATTCGATCACGTTTGATCGCAAAAAAGGGAGGCCCCGACCCGGTTTTGGTCCGTTTACCAGCAGGGCCACGTCCTGGGACTGGGAAAAAAGGGGAAATAACGCCGACACGCACGAGAACAAAAAAAGAAGCAGGGATCTGATAACTGGGTTTAGGGGGCTTGAGGAGTGTAAGGGGTCGCGCAAGAACACCCCGTTCATTCCACCGTCACACTCTTTGCCAGGTTGCGGGGCTGATCGACATTCCGCTTAAGATCCATGGCCGCGTAAAACGCGAAGAGCTGAAGGGGAATCACCATGAGAAAGGGATAAAACAAGGGGTTGGTTTTCGGTACCCAGATCACCTCGTCCACGATATCGCCTATTTCCTCATCCCCGTCAACGGCGATCGCGATAACCCGCCCCTCCCGAGTCTTGACCTCTTTTATACTGTTGATCACCTTGTCTCGCAGCCCATCGTCGGGAACCAGAAAAACACTCGGAGTCGATTCATTGATCAGGGCAATCGGACCGTGTTTAATCTCCGCGGCGCTGTACCCCTCGGCGTGGATATAGCTGATTTCCTTCAGTTTCAACGCACCCTCCATGGCAACGGGATACAGAAGCCCCCTTCCTAAAAACAGAAAATTCTCGTGATGCGCATAGGCGCGGGCTATCCGCTCTACCCTGTCGGTTCTCTGAAAAACCTGCTCGATCAGGGCCGGTATGCGGTCCAGTTCCTTAATAAAGCTGTACCCCTCCTCGAAGGAGTAGTGACGCATCCTGGCCATCAGAAGGGCAAAGAGGTAGAAAACAGAGATCTGTGAGGTGAAGGCCTTCGTGGAGGCAACGGCGATTTCAGGGCCTGAGTGGATATAGACTCCCCCGTCGGACTCCCGAGGAATGGTGGACCCGACCGCATTGCACACCCCGAGCACCGTGGCCCCCTTACGCTGCAGCTCCCGCATCGCGTAGAGGGTGTCGGCGGTCTCTCCGGACTGGGATACCACGAAATAAAGGGTCGTCGGTTCAACGATCGGGTTCTTGTAACGGACCTCGGATGAAAGTTCCGCGTGCGCCGGGATACGGGCTATCTGTTCAAGCAGGTAAGACCCCACCATTCCGGCGTAATAACTCGTCCCGGCGGCGACTATTTCCACCCGTTTTATATTGAGAAGCTGTTTCGCCGTGAGATTCAAACCGCCGAGGTGTCCGGTCGCCCCTTCGAGGTCCAACCGTCCCTGCAGGGCCCTCTTGATCGACTGGCTCTGCTCTTTTATCTCTTTTTCCATAAAGGTGGAGAAACCATCTTTCTCCAACTGCTGCAGCTCCCAGGTGATCTTTTCCACTTCCTTCTCGATCTTTCGATCGTGTATGTCGAACATC
>CAZJIN010000287.1:0-4526 GCA_964545955.1 uncultured Sediminispirochaeta sp. | reverse complement strand
TGTGACGGGGATCGTGTGTTTTTTCGGATCCACCTGGGGGGCTTCTTTTTCAATATACCGGCGGACCATGTTCTGATTCGTGAGAGTCTCCTGGGTGGTACCGCTTTTGGAAACCAGGATGAACAGGCTTGTCTCTATATCGATTTCCCGCAGAACCTGGGCCGCGTCGTCGGGGTCCACGTTCGAAATAAAGTGTGCCCGCAGATAAGGGGGCTGGGCCCGATTCGTCTCTGATTTTTTTCCCGGGTAGTAGCCGATAAGCGCCATATACAAGGCCCTTGGCCCTAGGTCGGAGCCGCCTATCCCTATCTGAACAACATCGGTAAAGTTTCTGCCGGTGGATCCGACTATTTCACCGGAATGGACTTTTTCAGAAAAACCCCTGATTCGCGTCAACTGGTCGGTGTAGAACTCGTGAAGGTTTTTGCCATCCTCGATCACCGGACGTATTCCCGACCCGCGGGTGAGGTGATGAAGTACTTTTCGGTTCTCCCCGGTGTTCATTCTTTCGCCGGAGAGGACCGCCCGGTATTTTTCGATCACCTGCTGCTCTTTGGCAAGCGCCGCAAGCGCGTGGAGGATCTCTTCATCCACCGGCATGGCTCCGTAGTTGAACCTCAGCCCCCCACCGGAGGGAATACTACAGGCGGATACGCGATGTCCGGTCAGGATCTTCTTCAGCGACGGCGGTTCCAGGGTAAGGAGGGACTGGAACGCCTCGGTGGCGTCGGTATTTTTAAAATTAATCTGATCCATGGGGACTCCTTTTCAGCTGCCGGAGTTGAGATTCCGGCAGCTGAAAGGCCCCGGCTTATCTCACTTTTCGTGGTAAGTAGCAGCGGTTTTTTTCATTTCATTCACCTGACCGGTCGAATCTTTTACATCTTTGCGGGCCATAGCAGCTACACCCGTGGAAAGTCCGTAAAGATTGATGAAGCCGGTGGCGTCCTTATGATTGTAGGACGTTGCGCCGAAGGATGCAAGGTCTTCGAGGTAGAGGCTGTAGGGAGATTTTCTTCCAACAACGATAATATTGCCCTTGTATAGTGCGAGCTTCACGGTCCCGGTGATGTAGCGGGTGGCTTTTTCCATAAAGGCTTCGATGGATTCACGGACGGGGGTAAACCATTTTCCCACATATACCAGCTCCGAGTACTTCTGAGCGAGGGTGTCCTTCATGCTCATGCTGTCGCCATCCTGGGTTATGCCTTCCAGCTCCTGAATCGCCGCGTAGAGAATAGTTCCTCCGGGAGTTTCATACACCCCCCGGCTTTTCATGCCGACGGTACGTGTTTCAACCACATCGGACCTTCCTATTCCATTCTCAGCCCCTATTTTGTTCAGGGCTTCGATTAGCGCGTGAAAACCCATTTTTTCACCATTGAGAGATGTGGGATAGGCTTTGTCGAACTCCAGGGTGATCAGGGTCTCACGGTCGGGGGCGTCAGCGGGAGACGCGGTGAGCTGGTACATTGAATCCATAGGGCGGTTCCAGGGATCCTCCAGGTCTCCTCCTTCATGGCTCATATGCCAGAGGTTCCAGTCCCGAGAGTAGATGTTTTTTCTGGAGATATTTCCAAGGGGAATATTGTGGGCCTTCGCGTAGTCGATGGCTTCTTCGCGACTGGTGATATTCCACAGACGCCAGGGGGCGATTACCTTTAAGTGAGGGGCGAGGGCTTTGAAGGATAGTTCAAAACGTACCTGGTCATTACCCTTGCCGGTGCATCCATGGGCTACCGCCTGCGCACCTTCTTTGATGGCGATCTCCGCTATGTATTTCGCCTGCAGGGGCCGGGCAATAGAGGTGCCCAGGAGGTACTTTCCCTCATAGACGGCTCTTGCCCTGAGAATCGGGTAGAGATACTCATCGCAGAACTCTTCGCGGGCGTCGATTATGTACAGCTTGCTTGCCCCGGAGTCCTTCGCCTTCCGGTCCATCCCTTCCCAGTCTTCGTCCTGACCGACATTCACACAAACGCCGATAATTTCAGCGCCGCTGTAATTTTCTTTGAGCCAGGGTATGATAATAGACGTATCCAGACCCCCGGAATATGCCAGTACTATCTTTTTAATTTCCTCTGAAGCCATAATGTTTCCTCCTGTTTTCTTTGTAAATTTATTCTGTATCCATCTCGGGAATGGTTGCCTGAAAAGACGCCATGAGGTCTTCCTTGGTCATTCCTTCCCGCAGAATTACGAAAATGGTATCGTCCCCGGCAACGGTACCGAGAATCTCCGGGAGTGCCAGTTTATCCAAGGCCAGGGCAACGCTGTCCGCGTGACCCGGCAAAGTCTTGATTACCCCTATGTTGTAGGAGAATTCAAGGGATACTATTCCCCTCCTGACATCCTGGATGTATCCCTGCTCGGCCTTAGGTGGATTGTCATCCAGGGGTAGGGAGTAGTAGTACCCGGTCCAGCCATCCGAGATTTTACTCACCCGAAGGTATTTCAGATCCCTCGAGAGGGTCGCCTGAGTGACATGAAAATTTTCCCCCTCCAGAAGATTTAGCAGCGATTCCTGGCTTTCGATACGGTGAGTGCGGATAAGCTCTTTGATTTTCTTTAATCTTTCGGATCTGTCTTTCATCTCTTTTATTCCCGGCGGTTTGTTAGATAATATGCATATTTATACCTCAAACTTGAATAAATTTACACTTTTATGGGGAATAATGCAAGTACATCCGGGAAGAAAATCCCTTTTCGATTGCACGGGAATCGAAAAAAATGCTTAAATACCAATACCATGGATCAAATAGTGATTTCCAATCCCTTTGGGGGCGGGGTCTTTTCATTTAAGCGGGTGGACTCTACGATGAAAACACTTCGGGAGTACCCCGCCGACGGAAAAGTGGTGGTGACCCTGGAGCAGCAGGCCGGTCGTGGGAGAATCGCCGGAAGGCGATGGATTTCCCCTCCGGGGGAGAGTCTCCTTTTTTCACTATCCCTGTTAAAGACGCGTATACGGGTGCCCCAGACCTCGATACCGGTTCGTACAGCCATGGCCATCGCTGACTTGCTTCGTGACGAGTTCGGGGTGGTCCCTGAGATAAAATGGCCCAACGATATCCTGGTGAATGGGAAGAAGATCTCAGGTATCCTCGGGGAAAGTAGTGGTGCTTTTCTCTACATTGGAATCGGCCTGAACTGTACTCAACACAGCTTCGACTCTTCTCTCAGGCGCCCCGCTACATCCATTTTTTTGGAAACCGGAAAGACCCCTAAGCCTCTAGAGCTTCTGGAGCCCCTTTTGAACAGAATGGCTCCCCTTTTTTTTAAGGTAAATGAGGGTGATTTCTCGAGATATGTGCGCGGATACCTCCACAAGATCGGCGAATACTTTGAGGTATCCGAGGGACCCGCAGATGAGGCGCGGGGGGTATCAGGCATAGTGGAAGGGTTGGGCCCCGCGGGGGAGTTGCTGCTTTTGCAAAAAAATGGAAAAATACGTTCTATATACAGCGGAGAATAGAGTAAGAAAAAAGGAGATATCACTATGGGTAACCCGAATCGTGAAGATGCATGGAAGGTGCTGCACAAGCACGTGAAAGCGGACAATCTCATAAAACATTCCCTCGCGGTGGAATCCGTAATGAGGCAACTCGCCCGAAAGCACGGTGAAGATGAGGAAAAGTGGGCGGTAGTGGGACTGGCCCACGATCTCGATTATGAAAAGTACCCGGAGCAGCATTGTACAAAGGTCCGGGAGCTCCTCGAAGAGGAGGGCTGGCCGGAGGAATATATACGGGCGATCCAGAGTCACGGCTACAGCAGGGTCAATGATATCGAACCCCTCACGGTGATGGAGAAATCCCTATTCGCCATCGACGAGCTTACCGGGTTGGTCACCGCCACCGCCCTCGTGCGTCCCTCCAAAAGTATAATGGACGTGAAGACAAAGTCGGTCAAAAAGAAATGGAAGGACAGGAGTTTTTCCGCTGCCGTGGATTGGGAACTCATCGCCGACGGTGCCGAACGCCTGGGGGTGGAACTATCCGAGCTGATCGGAGATGCGATTGCGGGTATGCAGACCGTGGCGAAGGATCTCGGCCTCGAAGGGAATCCGGAGAGTGGGCAATAGTATGCACATAGCAGTATTCGGAATCGGTGGTATCGGTGGTTTTATTACCGGGAGAATTGGAAAACTGCCGGGGAATACCGATTTCCCAGGAACTTTTCTCTCAATTGTAGCCAGGGGAAAACACCTTGAAGCGATCCGGAACAACGGGCTGACTTTCGTCGGGCCTGACGGCGGGTCTTGTAACGTTCATCCCGCGCAGGCCGTCGAGAGGCCGGATGAGCTTGCGCCGGTGGATGTATTTATCCTCTGTGTAAAGGGCTACGATCTCGATTCGGCAGTGGACCTCATCGTGCCCCTGGTCGGTGAGGATACCCTCGTGCTCCCGCTTCTCAACGGAGTCGATATTTATGAACGGGTTCGCGGCAGGCTTCCCGTCGGCCGGGTTCTCCCCGGGGGCATCTATATAAGTTCATCCCTTGTGGGACCGGGACTGGGTCGGCAT
>CAZJIN010000286.1:0-4533 GCA_964545955.1 uncultured Sediminispirochaeta sp. | reverse complement strand
CAAGACTTTTATCCCCAACCCGCCCCTCTGGTTGCAGAAGGGCTTTGCCGTCTACTTTGAAAACTCCACCTATGACACCACGACCGAAAAGGTGAACTTTCAACCCAACTACACCTGGGTTGATACCCTCAGAAAAAGACTAAAGGAAGATCCTTCTCTGAGCGATCCCGAAGTTGTGATCCCCGTGAACAGCCTCCTCTATATTGACCAAAACACCGCCGCCGGGAATCTTGAATCTTTTTATGCCCAGACCTGGGGGATGATCGACTTTCTCATCCATTCCCGGGACAAAAATTACAACCGCCTTCTCTGGGACTCCATCTCCGCCCTCTCCGCCACGACGACCCTCAGGGAGAACCAACAGCGGATAGTCGACCGATCCTTCGAATGGGTCGACAGGGACCGCCTTCTGAAGGACTTCGCAAAATACATTGAGTCACTTAAGACCTTCCCCGATCTCGTATCGGACGGAATAGACGCGTATTCCGCGGGCAGACTGGAACAGTCGGAAGCCTCCTTTCAGCAGGCGGTTACCCTGAAAAACGACCACTATGTACCGCTCTATTACCTTGGATTGATCTACTACAATCGAGATGAATATTCCATGGCCGAGTACTACTATCTCCAGGCGGTGAAGCACAACGGACATGCGGACCTGCTCTATTATGCCCTCGGAGTAAACGCCTACGCCGACAGCAGAACAGACGACAGCATGTTCTATTTAAAACAGTCCGTGGATGCATCGGGCAGTTACTCTAACCGCGCGGCTGATCTCATTGAAGAAATTGAAAGCGAGGCAGGCGGCGAAACAGCCAACGGCTGAATCAACAGGCCCACCCTTTCACATCCGTTTTATTGAGGTTTTTTCGAATGCCTCCGCGGAGGCCTTCTTCGATGTTGATGACGTTGGTCCTGCGCGGGGGGACGTCTCTTCTTCATTACATGCGGTGGCGGCTGGAGACCCTGGTCCCTGAACATCCACACCACCGCCATTTCAACTTCCAGGTTCGGCGGAGTAAGGGGCTCGATGAGCCTCTTTATCTCTTTAAACATATCCTGAAAAAGGGTGGTGGTGTTCTCCCACTCGTCCGGTACAATACACACCCCCTCCACCAGAGCGGCGATCAGCCGCCCCCTTCGCTTTTCATTTTTCGTCCTCACCCGCTCGTCCATTTTTTCCAGGCTCTTAAAAAACTCTGATCGGTCCTTTCCCCTCGTATCCTGAATCAGGGAATCTATCACGGGTAGAAAATACCTGAAAATCCTGAAGGAGATCATGCTTCGCACTGTTTCCGCGGAATAACCGGATTCTATAATCTTGAACATCTCCTCGGTGAGCCGCGAGGGAGGACAACGCTCAAGCTCCACCGAGTACCGTCTGATCGCCCTTCGGAGCCGAAAAGGTATTTTGATGTTCAACTGCACCGAGTATTTAATCGCCCGTATCATTCGTACGGGATCATCCACAAAGGTTTGGTCGAGGGGAATGAGTGATCGCATACGTTTTTTCCGCACATCATCGAATCCTTCGACAAAATCGATCACCTCCCGCTGTATCGGATTGTAGTACAGGGCGTTTATGGAAAAATCCCGTCGATGGACATCCTCCTCGATGGTACCGTAAATATTGTTGCTCTCCGCTTTTTCATTCGAGGCCGCCCGAAAAGTCGACAGCTCAATAATTTTACCGGAAAAATGTATATGCGCCAGTCTGAATCTCCGACCGATTATTCGCGCGTTGCGAAAGAGTTTCTTAATCTCCCCCGGCACCGCGTCGGTAACCAAGTCGAAATCCTTCGGGTACTTCCCCAGCAGAAGATCTCTCACCGCGCCACCTACAATATACGCCTGGAAGCCCGAATTTGTGAGACGGCGGGCGACCTTCATGGCATCAGGATCAATACGATCCTCCCTGATCTGGTGCTCTTCCTGTGAATAAATTTTCGCGACGGGTCTTCTTTTCCCATCTTCCGTAGTTCCATATCTTATTCTCATTGCAGTACTCGCTTGAAGCTGTAGTATCTTTTGGTCTATTATATATTAGGCTCTTGTTCATAATAGTTCAATACATTGCGGCCATTCTCAGGGCATAGGAATAACAACTTCCCCACCGTAGAAGCGGGCCGCACCCTATAGGAGTTTTCAATGCTGATCGAACCAAAAATACTGAAAGGATTTCGTGATTTTCTCCCCGCCGAAGCGGCCGTCAGAAAAGAAATCATACATAAAATGGAATCCCTGTTTGAACTCTTCGGATTTCAACCGATAGATACACCGGTCCTCGAATACACGGAAGTCCTTCTCGGAAAGGGTGGCGGTGAAACGGACAAACAGGTATATCGTTTTTTCGACCAGGGCAAACGAGATGTTTCAATGAGGTTCGACCTCACCGTTCCCTTCGCCCGGTTTATGGCAAAGAACGAAGCACAGCTTACCACACCCTTCAAACGATTCCATATCGACAAGGTGTGGCGCGGTGAGAACACCCAGCGCGGCAGATACCGGGAGTTTACCCAGTGCGACTTCGATATCGTCGGTACCACCGCGGTCTCCGCTGATTTCGAAGTTCTTCTGATGATGTACCGCGCCTTTGAAACCCTCGGCATAAGCGACATCACCATCAAGGTAAACCACCGGGGAATTTTCAGCCGTTTTCTCACCTCCTTAGGTATTGAAACACACTCGGTAGAGATCATGCGTGCCATCGACAAAATCGGAAAGATAGGACCCGATGCCGTCGGAGAAATGCTCCGAGAAACCCTCGATCCGGCCGTCGCCGAACAGGTACTGAAGTACATACAACCGAAGGAAGATTTTCTTGCAACCCTGGATATGCTCGTTGATCTCGCCGGTGGTGAGGGTGAAGACACCGACAGAATGCGACAGCTCTATGAGGGGTTCCGTGAGCTGGGAATTGAAAAGAAATTCTTCTTCGATTCTTCCATCATGCGAGGCCTGGATTACTACACCGGCATAGTGTATGAAACTTTTTTTAACGAACTCCCCGGTATCGGCTCCGTATGTTCGGGGGGACGCTATGATAACCTCGCCTCCCTCTATACAAAGACCGAACTGCCGGGAGTAGGCTCCTCCATAGGTCTGGACCGCCTTGTGGCCGCCCTCGATGAGCTCGGTCGCGTCGGGCAGCATAACTCCCCCGCCGACCTCGCCGTGTTCTGCCTGGATGAGAAGCTCACGGGCTATTACCACGGGCTGGCGGAGTTTTTTCGGGACAAAGGCTTTCGTTGCGATGTTTTTTATGAAAAAAAGAAGCTCGGACAACAGTTCAAACTCGCGGAAAAGAAGGGAATTCTCATCGCGATTATATGCGGAGAAGATGAGCGCAAATCAAACACCGTTTCCCTCAAAGACCTGGTACACAGAACGACTTTGGATAGTCGCAGCCCGGAAGAAGCGGTTGATACCATTAGATCCATCCTGCACGGATCAAAGGAAAAAAACTAAAAGGAATGATTAAGGAAAAATTACCGGTCTACCAACAAAGAAATAAAATCCTTCAGGAAATTGAAAACAATCAGGTCGTCGTGGTTGAAAGTCCCACGGGTTCCGGAAAGACGACCCAACTTCCCCTGATTTTACACCAGGCCGGTTACTCCCGTGACGGCATCATCGGCGTTACCCAACCTCGACGTATTGCCGCCGTATCGGTAAGCGACTATATCGCCCATCAGCTTGGCGAAAAAGTCCCGGGTACCGTCGGGTACAAGATGCGTTTTGAGGACAGGACCAATCTTGAAACCCGCATCAAGGTGATGACCGACGGAATCCTCCTGCAGGAACTAAAAACAGATGAAATGCTCTCCGCCTACTCGGTTATTATGGTCGATGAGGCCCATGAGAGGAGTCTCAACATAGATTTTATTCTGGGCCTGCTCAAGAAGATCCTTGAAGCTCGACCCGATTTCAAGGTGATCATCTCTTCCGCCACCATCAACGCACAGGTTTTTTCTACCTATTTCAATGGCTGTCCCACGGTACACATCGACACACAGATGTACCCCGTTCAGATAGTCTACGACGCTCCATCCCATTATTCCAGGGACGACGCGCTTCAAGAAAAAATAGAGGATATCGTCCTGCGGACCGTCGATTCCGATCGCCAGGGGGATATACTGATTTTTCTCTCCGGAGAGAAGGGAATCAAGGACTGCCTCGCCCGTCTCTACGCGTGTCGGGTCCAGAAGAAACTCCACATCCTCCCGCTCTACGGACGACTGTCCAGGGAAGAACAGGAACGCGTCTTTGATCCGCCGCCGAAGGGAACAACGAAAGTGGTCGTTGCCACAAATATCGCCGAGACCAGCGTCACCATCGACGGAATCACCACGGTGATTGATTCGGGTCTCGCGAAGATGAACTTCTACAACCCGAAAACCTTCACCTCCTCCCTTATAGAGGGACCGATCTCCCGTGCCGGGAGCAACCAGAGAAAAGGACGAGCGGGCAGAACACGACCGGGTATGTGTTACCGCCTTTTTTCAAAGAAGGAGTTCGATAACCGGGACCTCTTCA
>CAZJIN010000285.1:0-4539 GCA_964545955.1 uncultured Sediminispirochaeta sp. | reverse complement strand
CGAAGGCACCGCCGGGGGTTGGCCATGCATGCGCTGATTGCGCAAGCGCTGGTTGGCGCGCGACTCCAGCCAGTTCCGCCCGGCGATCAGCAGGCCCAAGATGAAAAACGCACCAGGAGGCATGATCATGATCGACCAGTTGGTCCACCAGTCACCCATAATCGTGATCCCCCACACTTCACCGGTTCCCAGGAGTTCCCGAAAAAAGGCGATAATGAGAAGTACGTAGGTGTATCCCAGACCCGACGAAATCCCATCGACCAGGGAAAGCCCCGGTGGATTGGTAAGGGCAAAGGCCTCGGCCCTCCCCATAATGATACAGTTGGTGATAATCAATCCGACATAGGGTCCGAGCTGTTTCCAGATATCCGGCATATAAGCCCTGAGCACGATATCCACGACTATCACAAAACTGGCTATGATCAGGGTCTCCGCCATCATCCTTACCCGCGCGGGAATCCACTTGCGAATGAGGGAGATGGTAAAGCTTGAAAGAGAAGTAGTGAACAAGACCCCCATACTCATGATAAAGGTGTTCTCCAGTTTGTTTGTAACGGCGAGGGTCGAACAGATTCCCAGAACCTGCACAAAAATGGGGTTCTCCTTTCCCAGGGGTGCTATGAAAGTCTTCTTTATTTTGCCTCGTGTCGCCATTATTCTTCTCCTCCGACCTTTTTCAAAGCCACATCAAAGGCGCTGTTCGCTATCTTCAGGACTGCTTCGGAGGTCCTGGATGCTCCCGTGATCGCGTCCAACTCATCGGGCTGCGTAGCGGTGCCCTCCTCAACCAGGGTGAAAGGTCCGCTCTTCCCGCGGAACTGCTCCTTGAACCATGATTCGGTGATTCTGGCTCCAAGACCGGGAGTTTCGTTCTGTTCCACGAACTCCACACCGGTAAGGGTTTTCAGATTGCTTCCAAAGCCGAACAAGGCCACAATCTCACCCCACAGTCCGGCACCGGAGGTAAAAACAACATATCCCGTCTCTCCGGAGGAGAGTCGTACTTCAAAATAGGAAGGCTGTCCGTCCTTCACATTTCTCTCCTTAACCCGTTCGTTGTAGATATCCTGTATCGCCTGAAGGTCGTCTTCGGGATACTCGATATCCGCGACATAGAGAACGGCTCTTTTTTGAAAGACCGATTCGTTGAGTTCAACCTGTTCTTTCGTGCTGAGGTAAATTCCGGATACTCCGGATATGAAAATCACCGTCAACACCACCATGAAGAGAATCGGATAGATTCGTGTCGCAAAAAAACTGTCTTTTTTCATGTCGTTGCCGCCTTTTTGCCCTTCTTCCACTCCTTAATTAGGTAGTCCATGAGCGGAGCAAACATATTGCCGAAGAGGATCGCGAAGGTCACCCCTTCCGGCCACCCGGCAAAGACACGGATCAGCACGGTCATGACCCCGATCATAATACCATAGATCCATCGTCCTAAAGTGGTGGTCTGGGAAGCCGAGACCGGCTCGGTAATCATAAAAACCGCCGCGAAGAGAAAACTCCCGCTGAGAAGTGCATGGACCGGTTCGATAGTTCCCGCGACTCCGCTGTAGAACAGGATTGCGGATAATGCAAAAAAGGATAGTACCGAGGAGGCGATAAAATGCCAGTTGGCGGCCTTTTTCCAGACGATATAAATCCCCCCGAGGATAATCAACAGTGCCATGGTTTCCCCGTAGGACCCCGCGGTATTTCCGAGAAAAAGCGTGCCCAGATCCAGCGGCCCGTTCTCCACCTGTTCCACCAGGGGCGTCACGCTGGACAGCGTATCCGTCTGGGGCATCCAGGCGGCGAAACCCCGCAGGCCGTTCCCCGCCACCGGTGGAACAAAGCGCCCGGTTAAGGGAACTCCGAAACTGACATAAATAAAAGCCCTGCCTGAAATAGCGGGGTTGAAGATATTTTTTCCAAACCCTCCGAAAACCATCTTCCCGAAGATAATCCCGAAGACTATACCCACCACGGCGATCCAGAGGGGAATGGTCGGAGGAAGGGAAAGGGCAAACAGAAATGAAGTCACGAGGACCGAAGAAGTAACCTTCATTCCGTACACCCGCGCGACAAGATATTCGGAGAGAATACCCGCTCCGGTCACGATCGCCAGAACTATAATGAAACGCCATCCGAAAAAATAGATCGCAGCGACCACCAGCGGTATCAGGGCGTACAGAACCCTGATCATAGGCGGCTGCATCTGTATAAATGAATTCTTTTTTGCTTTCATATCACTAAGTATTCAGATTGAACCGCTCTATGTCAAACCCTTTTTTTCCTCTATCCTTCCGGAATTCTTTGTTTTCAGAGTTTCCATCGAACACAACCACAGGTTGGTATTTATACGTAAATATTCACAACTTTATAGTTTGTAGCAAGATTTTTTTCAAAGGGTGATAATGAAATTTGCTTCAACCATAGCAGAGGTGGGAATGGACGAAAAGCAACTGGGATATAAACTAAAACAATTCAGGGAAGAAGCGGGGCTGTCTCAGCAGGAAATAGCGGAAAAACTGGAAATTTCATTTCAACAATACCAGAAGTATGAATACGGCAGTACCCGTCTCACCGTGGATCGACTTATGCAGATCTCTTCAATCCTCCATGTTCCGGTAGAACAATTCCTCCTTCCCGTTTTTAAAAACCCCGATCTCCATAGTACCACCGCCGAGACTGAGGTATTCAGTCCCTTCGAACGGGTAATCATCAGTCCCGAAGAGATAAAAATCCTGAAGGCATACCGTAAACTCAGGAACGAGGGGCTGCGTTCCCTCCTTCTCAAACAGGTGCGAGAATGGGTTCAGGTGGAGAAGGATCTGCGGGAAGAGAACTGAGCCCCGGACCACCGACCTTTTCCCTCTCTCAAATTTCCCCCACTTGCAGAGCTTTCTTCGAATCTTTAGTATCCGCGCCCCGAGAAAGTGGTATTTGGCTAAAATAAATAAATCCTTGAAAAAACAGTGAGAATACCGTAATCTGTTGTATTACTTTTCACAAACTTACAAAAGGAGTAAGAGAAAGATGAAAAAACTGCTCGTTTTAGTGCTGGCCTTATTTATGGCTTTTGCTTTCATCGGCTGTCAGCCGAAGGAAGAGGCAAAGGAGGAAACGGCCGAAGAAGAAGTGGTTCAGGAAGAACCCGCCGAATTCATTATCGTAAACGGTACGGAACCGGAATCCCTGGATCCCCACCTGATCTCGGGGGTTCCCGAGCACCGGATCTATATGTCCATTTTTGAGGGACTGATCACCTACGATCCCGAGACCGCGGGCCCCGTGCCCGGACTGGCCGAGAGCTGGGAAGTAAGTGAGGACGGTACCGTCTACACCTTCAAGCTGCGGGACGCCAAATGGAGCGACGGCGTGGAGATCACCGCGCAGACCGTGGTGGACTCATGGCTCCGGATGTTCAATCCCGAAACAGCCTCACCCTACGTCTGGTTCCCCAACATGTTCGTCAAAGGCGGGGAAGCATACAACTCCGGTGAAGCCGGCCCCGAGGCAGTGGCCATCGAAGCGCTGGACGACCGAACCTTCAGGATGGAGCTGGTAGGACCTCTTCCCTACGTACTGGGAGCCCTGCCCCACTACAGTTTTGCGGTTGTTCCGATGCACGCCATCGAGGAGTACGGTAAAGAATGGACCAGCCCGGAGAACTTCGTAGGCAACGGTCCCTTCACCCTCGAAGAATGGGCCCCCCAGGAAAAGGTTACCGTCGTTCCCAACGAGACCTACTGGGATGCCGACAAGGTCAGCCTCGACCGGGTGACCTACCTGCCCATCGACGACACCAACACGGGTTACAACATGTTCCTGAACGGTGAAGCCGACTGGATGACCGTCGTTCCTCTGGACCAGATGGACCAGGCCAAGCTGCGGGACGACTATCACAACGCACCCTACCTCGGAACCTATTACTACACCATCCAGAACGAGAAGGATCCCTTTGACGATCCTAGAGTCCGCAAGGCCCTGGCCATGTCTTTTGACCGAGAGACCCTCATAGACAAGGTCGTCAAGGGCGGGCAGCTTCCCGCATATTCCATGGTTCCCGAGATGGCCGGATATCCCGGAATCGAAGGTAACCGGACCGATATTGAAGCTGCCAAGCAGCTCCTTGCCGACGCGGGTTACCCCAACGGTGAGGGTTTCCCCACTTTCGAGATCCTTTACAACACCAGTGAATCCCACAAGAAGATCGCCGAGTACATCCAGGAACAGTGGGCCGACAACCTCGGTATCAGCTGTGAACTTATCAACCAGGAATGGTCCACCTACCTTGCAAATCGCAGGGCCGGTGAGTTCCAGGTTGCCCGGGCGGGGTGGATCGGAGACTACCAGGATCCGAACACCTTCCTCGACATGTTCATGATCGGCGGCGCCATGAACGGCGGTAATTATGCCAATGAAAATTACGACGAGCTGATCGAAAAGGCAGCCAGGACCCCCGCAGGGCCCGAACGTTTTGATATCATAAAACAGGCGGAGGAGATCTTCATCACCCAGGACCAGGGTGTCATCCCCATCTATTTCTACACCACC
>CAZJIN010000284.1:0-4541 GCA_964545955.1 uncultured Sediminispirochaeta sp. | reverse complement strand
GTCGGCGGCATTGAGTCTTCCAGACGCATCCTTCACGAGAACACCGCCCTTCACGTCGACGGGAGTTTTGTAGGAAAACTCAAAGGCTGCTTCTTTCCCGCTCAAGGCGAGAAGTGCCAACGCAAGGGGATCAATAGTATTCCCAAGGTTGTCTATATTGCCCAGATAGGCAAATTGTTTTCCCGACCGGACCAAATCCCGATAGATGTTCTTAAGTACTGAAAAATTCTGACCGTGCCCGCCTGGAAGGGGAAGCAGGGTATCTTCCCTTCCCCATGGGCGGGTGAAGAGTTCCTTCGGTCTGCCTTCGGAGCTGTGGGTGTAAGCCGACAGGAGGGGCTGCGTCGCCGTCAGCGGGGACAGGGTATATTGATGTTCTTCCGAGATGAGATCGGAAAACCATGGACTGTGTACGTAATTCTTAAAGGCCGTGTTCAGAGCCTTGTCCGTAGCTTGGCTGGTCATCTGAAAAATCGGAAGCATCCCGAATCGCATGGAGTCACTTTTGGCCTGGCCAAACTGCCGGTGGTACCGATATGAGAGCAGCAGGAGGGCCCTTATCTTAAGCTCCAGAAAACTGGGCCCCGGGCTTCCATCCGGATTGAGAAAGGCCGGGGTGACTCCCTTCGGTTTGCCCTCCGAGACCGCGGCGGCAGTCTGAAAGCTGTTTTTCGTGATTTCGTAGAGTTTTTCTGAAAAAGAAATGTTTTTCTTTTTGTCGATATAGCTGCTTGCAGATCCTCCGTTCAATATCCCATACGCCGTCAATGGCACAAGGCGCATACCGAGCCGCAGGAGTTCGTTTTTCCCGAATTCCAGGTCCGAACCGTTTCGTTTTCCTGTTTCGGAAAGATCCACCTTCGGCAGGTATCTTAAAAGGCGTTTCTCCGCGAGAGCGGCGGGAAGACGGTAACGGATGTTGCCGGTAGTATCGATGATGTCCTCTCCGTCGACTCTGGGAATTGACTTTGCCTCTATGGGCTCGACGCCGTCAAAATCACCGCGGTTGAACCGGTCCAAAATAGTCAAAGTGAGAGTTCGGTCTATTTTCTTTTTGACAAAATCTCTTTCAATGCCCTCGGAAAAAGTGTGGGCGGTCATAGTTAGTTCCTCCAGGTAGGTTGTGAAGCTTTGTGCGGTTTATGTATGATCGTGAATTTCCGGGGCAGTGTTGACTGCCACAATTGTGAGAGGCGTCAATCACCGAAGAGGAATTTATATTCTTCAGAGCTGATGAGTTCATCCTGATCTTCCCGGCTGATCATTTCATGCAGAATGGAACGGATTTCGAGAATCTCCTCTTCCTGTTTCCGCAGGTATTTTTCATATTCCTCAAAATAGGGAGAAAGATCAAGGTCCGCGGCAGTAGTGACTGAGATGATTTCGCCGAGGAGGCTGCAATAAAGGCTTTTTGTTTTGTTCAAAAAACGGAGATTCTGAGGACGATCGAGGAGCTGATGGTTGGCCGTGAGGGCCCTGTAGAATTGAGACAGGGTGTCGTTGAGGTAAAGCAGATCGTTGTGGACCTTATTCTCGAAGTAGGCCGCATCCAGGTGGAGCTTTAAATTTCTCATCAGCATACGGATATATTCATTGAGAAAAAAGATGTCGTTGTCATAGTTTACTTTCTGACCCATACTATGACAATCGGCTTTTTGCGGTCGCAGCTTGACATTGATTTTTGCATATGGTAGTTTTCATACACCTCTTTATCCACCGGTAGGGTGGATCAAACAGTCCACAAGGAGGAGACATGCGAAAGTATGAACTCACCATTATCCTCGGCACCGAGGAAGATGAGACTTCTACGGGAAAAGAACTTGTAGAAGGTCTCTTGAAGAAAAGCGAAGCCAATATTCTAAAAACGGATGATCTTGGGGTGCGTGATCTTGCGTATCCGATCAAAAAAAGACCAAAAGGGCACTATTTCTACTATGAACTCGATATGGACCCCGAAAAAGCCTTTCAGATTGAAGAGGAGCTTCGACTGACCAATCAGCTGATGAAACACCTCATGATCAAGGCAGAGAAATAAAAAGGGGAGAGTGAGAATTATGGCCAACGATATTAATTCGGTGGTTCTCGTTGGACGTCTAACCCGCGACGCAGAGCTCAAGTACACTTCGAGCGGTAGCGCGGTCTGCAAGTTTTCCCTTGCCCTGAATCGTCGAAAAAAGACGGGTGATACCTGGGGCGAGGAAGCGAACTTTTTTGATATCGTGCTCTGGGGACGACAGGGTGAGGCAATTCACCAATACCTCGGCAAGGGCAAACAAGTCGCCGTACAGGGCGAACTTCGTCAGAACCGATGGGAACAGGATGGAAAACCCCGCAGCAAGGTAGAGATACACGCTCTCAACGTACAGTTATTGAGTGGCGGTCCCTCCGGCGGTTCCTCGGGAGGCACCTCCGGCGGTTCCGGGGGATCCGGGAGAAATTCCGACTCACAGGCTTCCTCCCCTGACAACAGCCCGAAGGGCGGTGCCTACGGCGGAGGTCCGGAAGATTTTGAAGATGATATACCATTCTAGATTAAACAGAGAGACTGAAGGAGTTATATATGGCTGAAGAAGGTGTACAGAGTACAACTGACAGTGGCGCATCGGGCAACGCGGAGACACGAAGACCGCCAGAAAATAGAGATAACAGAGATAATCGTGATTACAGGGGCGGAGGAAGGGACAACCGTGATTCACGGGACTCCAGGGATTCGAGAGATTCTCGTCCTTACAGAGGGGGAGGCGGAGGCGGCCGCAGACCTTTTTTTAAGAAGAAGGTTTGTCGTTTCTGCACCCAGGGGCTTGTTGCGGATTACAAAAATCCCGATATGTTGAGGAGGTTTGTAACCGACAGGGGAAAGATCCTTCCGAGACGTATCACCGGGACCTGTGCAAAGCACCAGAGGGCACTTTCCACGGAGATCAAGCGGGCCAGAGTGCTCGCCTATCTGCCCTTTGTAAAGCAATAGACCAGTAAAAATGAAATGGAGATCCGAATGGATTGCGATCGGGTTGTTTACGGGCTCGGCTTTTCTGTTGTACCAGGTAAGCGTCCTGTTCTTCCTGATGGCGGTCCCGCTTCTTCTGCTGGGAAAGAGGTGGGGGCGCACACCCCTCCTTTATGGGGGATCCGCCCTCCTTCTGATGATACTGATTCAGGTATTTATCAGGACGCGCGGTATAGACACGGTGGTGTTGCGTCGGTTTTTTCTGATGATGGAGCTTGCCTATCCTTTATCGATATTGGCGGGTGTCGCAGTTTTATTTCACGCACCGGGAAGGACCCTTTATAGACTGCTTTGGTCGACGTTCCTGGTCCTGCTTATCAGTCTTCCCATCGCCGGTTACTATACCGGCAATCAAGAGGTTGTTGGGTTTCTGAAAGAGCAGGTGGCTTTGATCTTCGAGACGTTGAAGTCCGGTCTGGACGGCAACGCCGCAACGGAAGGGTCTCTTTTGTTTCTTTCTATGGATGTGGAAGCTGTGTACGAGTTTATCACACATCTGTTTGTGAGAAACTATCTGTTCAGCTATTTTGTGGTGATGGCCCTCAGCTGGCTCGTAACGAAACGGCTTTATGCCAGGATGGTAGGACGGCTTGAAGCGTTCAGCCTGGTGAACTTCCGTGTTCCCGAGCAGATGTTGTGGCCGGTATTGACTGCCTGGGCAGGTGTTCTGTTGGAAGTAACGGTAGGTATCCCGTGGTTTGGATTTCTGTTCTGGAATTATGGGATGATACTGTTGTTTATATTTGGCCTTCAGGGAATTGGAATAATGAAATTCCTGTTCGAACGGTACGGGGTATCGAGGCTTATACAGACGCTGGTCGTTTTTTCGGCGGCTATTGTATTTTTAACCCCCCGTATCAACCTGATTCTGATTGTTGGTGTCCCTCTTTTGGGTTTATCCGAATATTGGGTACACTATCGCGATGTGGGTGATCGCTCATAATACTTTCTGGTAAGGAGTGAAGAGAAAATGAAAATTATTCTGTATGCAGATGTGTATAATCTGGGGGAAGAAGGAGATATCTGTGATGTGGCACGGGGTTACGCACGGAACTATCTTCTCCCGAAGAAACTGGCCGTTCCCTATTCTAGCCAGAATGTCGCCGTCCTCGAAAGTCGAAGGAAGGTCATTGAAAAGAAGAAGGACGAGAAGCGCAGGGAAGCCCTCGGTCTGAAAGAAAAAATTGACGGTATTGAAATCGATATTATGATGAACGTCGGTCAAGGCGGTAAACTTTTTGGATCTGTAACCAATACGATGATTGCCGATGAGCTGCAAAAGAAGGGGATCGATGTTGAAAAGAAGAGAATCGACATAGCCTCTCATTCCATCAAGATGGTGGGAACTTATATGGTAAAGGTGAAACTGTATGAGAATAACGAGGCTGAGATCAAGCTCAATGTGGTAAGCCAGAACATGCCTGAAAAAAATGAAGCAGCAACCGAGAAAAAATCCGATAAGAAAGACACGCCAAAAGAAGCACCTCTTGAAACGCCCAAAGAGGCACCTGAAGAGGCACCCAAAGAGGCACCT
>CAZJIN010000283.1:0-4544 GCA_964545955.1 uncultured Sediminispirochaeta sp. | reverse complement strand
GAAGGTCGATTGTCGGTTTCTGAGTACTTCCGCCTGCTCCCCCGGTCCCCTCGAAGTCCAGGACCAGCTCTCCTCGAACACGCCGGGACCCCTTGTTCAGGAAAGAAACCCCGGCGCTGCCGGACTGGAAATACCTCCAGTCGTCGGTTCCTTCAACGGTGAGGAAGGTGTTGGAAAGTTCGGTATCCACACTGAGCCGTACCTCCGCGTTCACGGGTAAAAGGGCTGAGACTGTAAAGAGAAGGGAAAAGATACCTGCGAGGAGTACAACAGGCCCAGGGGCAGGCCCAGGGGCAGGCCCAGGAGCAGGCCCAGGGGCAGGCCCAGGGTGAGTGGCCGTCGTCAGCAGTTTTTTGGTCATATCAATCAAACCTCAGATTGTCGGGAATGCTTTTTTTTAGAATCCGGTGGATGGGGAACCATGCTACCAGGGAACTGACAAGGATGGCGATGACGGCTCCTGTCACGAAAGCCCCGGGGGACCACACACCTTTCAGGTAGGCATCGATCACGATACTCCCAAAATCCACCACGTCGCCCTGGGTTTCCAGAAGCATGCCGTAGTTGATCCCGCGGTTGACCAGGGGGATGTTGACCAGAGCGCCGAGAGCCAGCCCTCCTGCCGTACCGATCAGGCCGATGCCACCGGCTTCGAGGAAGAACATCCGCCGGACCTTACGGTCACTGAAACCCTGGGCACGCATCATTCCGATCTCCCGGCGGCGTTCGAAGATGGCTATCATCATGGTGTTCGAGACTCCCACTGCGGCGATTATGAAGATGAGTACATAGAAGAGGTACACGAAGCTGTCCTCCATCTGCTGCATGGACACAAAATCAGCGGCAATCTCCTCGTAGCCGAGAAGGCGGAGCTCTTCCGAGAGACGCCGGCGTAATTCCTCGAGTCGTTCGGTACCCCTTCGATTGTCCGGTACCTTTACTGCGTAACCGGTGACGGCGCCGTCCATCTGGAGATAGTACTCGGCGGTATCCAGGGTGATGAATACGCCGTATAGATTGACCATGTTTGATCCGGATTTTACGATACCGACAATCCGGGTGTCCAGGATCTCCTCGTAGCCCATTTTTCCGGTAAACTGGAGGCGAATAGGGTAGCCTATCTCCATGTCCAATTTGTCCGCCAGGGCGTTTCCCACCACTATCCCGTCGTTGCCTTTTTCCGGGAACTCGCCCCGGCTGTGTTCGGCCTTCATGGAATCGATGAGTTCAAAAATCTCCGCGTCCCTTTCCGGATCGACGGCTACTACCTTCGCGGGGTAGACACCATTCTGAGGGTAGGGTTCCTCATAAAAAATCAGATCCGCCCCGAACTCCGTACGGGGGGTATAATTGATTTCAAGTTCCTCCAGTAGAGCTGTGAGAGTCTTCGTGTCCTCCAGGGATTTCGAGAGGGGCAGCCGATCCTTCTCCTCCCACCAGGCTTCCTTTACGATTCTGCCGGAGGCAACCTCGTAGTCGATGTAGTCCCGTTCGGTTCCGCTGTACCAGCCCATGAGGAGGGAGTCGATGAAGATATAGAAGGCCAAACCTACGGCGATGGCGATGCTGGTGATGAGGGTACGCCTTCCATGGCGAAAAAGGTTTCTTACGGCCAGTTTTAAGATCTGCATGCAGCCTCCCTGTTGTGCTCCGTGGGTCTGTCCCGGACGAACTCGTTCTGTCGCGGTGGGAACCTCGGGGTTCTTACCTGGTCAGTTCCCGGCGGGTAAACATCCGGTCCGGAATATCGCGACTCAAATCCGCCTCATCGATGAAAATCTCAGAGCTTACCCCCCGGCGGACATCGTCGGTGAGCAGGATGTCCACGGCCATACGAGTTCCGCCGAAGTCTTTTACCTCCCGAATCTCCATGGTCTTGAGGGCTTTGCCGTTTCGGGTGAACATCTCCACCCTGCGGACGGTCCATGTCCCCTTTTCGATCCAGACCCGTTCCTTGGGGTAGGTGGTCCGTTTCCCCCTTTTTACCTCCATGAATATTATGAAACACGGAACCCCTTCGAGGTCTTCCTCCCCCTCCAGCTCGACGTCGTAGGTATCCAGCATATCCGATTCATCGGTCATGTCCTCGTAGGAAATCAGTCCGACAATGGTATCCCCTTTTCCCCTGGTGAATATGGTCTCCGCCTCGGGGAAAAAATGGTATATCCGGTCCTCGGTGCGCAGGATCTTCTGACCGTACTCGGCATCGCTGGTGAACTCCATAAGGAAATCCCGGTTCTTCGCCCAGGCGCGGTAGGAGATGGTTTTGGAACCGAACTGGTCGGTGTTGACCATCCTCGCCTCCATATAGGCGGACTCGTAGTCCATGGCTTCGTCGGCATTTCGGACGATCTCTTCGGCGCTTTGGGCCACCGAAGCTAGGGCAGGGGTGGTCAGCAGAAGAAGGATCGCAATAGGTTTAGTGAACATAAAAATACTCCTTCAGTTCGAGTTGATCGCATCCACCGGCTCGATTCGGGCGGCTTTCCTGCTCGGCAGGAGGGTCACCAGGGCGGTGATCCCGATGGTATAGATCCCCATGAGGATAAGGTGGACCGCCTTCAGGTCCGGGTAAATTACGTTGGAGAACTCGATATTCATACCGCCGAAGGTTCCACCGAAGTCCAGTCCGGTGTTTTCCATATAAAGAACGAGGGCGGAACCAAGGGAGAGTCCGATGATCGCGCTGATGATGCCGGCGAAGAGGGCTTCCAGGAAAAAGAGCCTCACCAGCTCCTTTGGCTTCATCCCCATGGCTCCCAGGATGCCGATCTCACGGTAGCGTTCGAAGACGGCCATCATGGTGCTGTTGATAATCACCGTTGCCCCGAAGGCCAGGAAGAACAGGGCGAAAAAATTGTAGATCACCGTGGCCAATTGCATGTAGCTGTACCATTCTCCCTGCTCCTTCCAGGTTTTTGTATCGAGGTAGGAGAGTTCCTGATTTTGCTCCAGCAGGTTGTGAACGGCTTTCAGTTCAACTTCAACTTCGTCGGGGTTTGTGGTCATCAGCAAAATCTCCTGGGCGCCTCCCTCCATCCGTACGAAGTTCTGCATGGTATCGAAGGGGAGAAGAAAATGGGAGTTTCCCATTCCGGCAATGGGAAAATCGAGGATTCCCGTTACTTCGAACTTCATGGCGTTTACTCCCCGGGCGGCGGTGGGACTGAGAAAGGCGAAGCTGTCTCCGATCTCCAGGTCCGTCTTTTCCGCGAGGCCACGTCCCATCGCGACCTGTCTGCTTCCCCCGTGGGGTAGCTTTCCCTCCCCCAAAAGCTGGTCGGGTTTCAGAATAGCCTTCTCCGCGGTGAAATCGATTCCCATGGCGAGGGCGTTGATTTTCTCACCGGGGATGTCGTCGTTCTGGTTTTCGTCCAGGTAGATTTTGCCTCCCGTACTGATCCTGGCTACGGCATGGCTTATCCCCCCGATCTCAAGAAGTTGTTCACGTACGTGTTTCTCGTCGGCTATGTATAAATGAAGAGGGCTGAGGTACTCGTACTCGTTGTACTCTCCGTGACGGATTTGAATCGCCCCGGTGTAATAATCCAGGATGTTCTGTTTTAGCCCTGCTTTCATCCCCGTGATAAGGGTGAGCATGAAGAGTCCCATGATGCTCGCGATGACGATGGTGAAGATAGAGAGAATAGTGCGGGTCCTGTGTCTTGTCAGATTTCGAAGGGCGACGCCGGCGAGGTTCATTCAGGCCTCTCCCTGGATCCTGATTTCTCCCGGACCCTGTCTTCGGTGACGAGTCCGTCGTGGAGAAGCACCAGTCGTCCGGCGTACTCCATCACCATTTTGTCATGGGTACTGAAAATGAAGGTCGTCTGATGTTTTTCATTCATATCCCGCATGAGCTTCAGGATCTCCTCGCCGGTGTGGGAATCCAGATTGGCAGTGGGTTCGTCGGCCAGGATGATAGCCGGTCGTTTGGCCAGTGCACGGGCGATAGCCACCCTCTGCTGTTGACCGCCGGATAGACGGGCGGGCATACGGTGTTCCATTCCCTCGAGGCCCACCTCCTTCAGGATCGCCATGCCGCGTTCGTGGATCTCTTTTTTGTCCAGTTTGAGAAGGGAGAGGGCGAAGGAGACGTTTTCGAAGGCGGTGAGGACCGGAATCAGGTTGTAGCTCTGGAAAACGAAACCGAGCTCGGTGCGCCGAAAGTCCGCCTTCTCGAGTGAGTCCATTTCGCCAATGTTTTTCCCGTCGATAGTGAGGGATCCTCCGTCCATGGAATCGATACAGCCGATGAGATTCAGCAGGGTCGTCTTGCCCGAACCGGATGGTCCGGCGATGGAGAGGAACTCCCCCTTTTCGATGGTGAGATCGACCCCCCGCAGGGCTTCTACTTTCACCTCTCCCATCACATAGGTACGGGTCAGCCCTTCAATCCTGATCATCTGTTTCTCCGGTCCCGGTGGTTCCGGGTTTTTCCTTTGGACGGAATTGGAGAGGCGGTCCTGTTTCCAGATCACGGAGCTTCTGCAGAGCCGCGAGGCCCGCCGGGGTTCCAAGGTCCATTCCTTCGATCGCACGGG
>CAZJIN010000282.1:0-4550 GCA_964545955.1 uncultured Sediminispirochaeta sp. | reverse complement strand
CAATCCGGCTGGCCGGCGGTCAGAGCAGATATGACCCTCACTATGGGATTGCCAAAGTTTTCACTTTATACTCCCGCGGGTCGTTCCCTCACCGGAGAGATTCACCGAATAGACCCGGGGTTTCCTCCCTCCCTTCTTCGCGATCCGAAGGGGGCGGCAACCCTGATCGGTGATACGGAGTTGGAGAATCTACGAACCGCATGTTCCGTCATGGGGTCCGCGCCGGATTCCTACAAAGGGACCCGGGGACATACCGCCGTTTTTGCAGGGGCTACGGGTACTACCGGCGCGGCGGTACTGGCCGCTGAAAGCGCGGGACGTGCGGGGTCCGGTCTCGTCACCCTGGTGGCGGATGCGGATATCTATCCGATTCTGGCGGGGAAGTGCACATCGGTGATGGTGAAGCTTCCGTCCCAGGCGGGGACTGAGCTAGAGGTGGCCGCCGACGGGAAGGCAAACCTTTCCGAGGAGGTTCCCCGTTTGTATACTTCTCTCCTGGCCGGACCCGGATGGGGCACGAAGGACCGGGAAGAACTGCTGGAAGCATTGCTGAGAACAGGACTCTCCGGGGTGCTTGATGCGGACGGTATCAGGGTGTTGGGACGAATAATTCGACGGGAAAAACCCGAATATGTCGCGGATCTTCTTAGGGGAAACTGGGTTCTTACACCCCATCCCGGTGAGTTTAGAGCCTTGATTGACGCCTGTGATCTCAGGTTTGAAAAAAATGAGCTCCTTTCGAATCCGCTTCCTGGGATGCGGAAATGCGCGGAATTGCTCAATGCGGTGGTGGTCTTGAAGAGCCACGTGGTCTGGATTGTCAGTCCCGATCAGAACACCTCTGTAGTAGACGGAATGAACCCTGCCATGGGCACCGGAGGTTCAGGGGATGTGCTGGCAGGTACGGTTGCGGGCTTGATAGCCCGGGGAGGGGCTCCCTACGAGGCGGCATGTCTCGGGTGCGCAGTTCATCAGAAGGCCGGGCGCGTGGCGGCGGAGAAGCACGGCTGGTTTCTCGCTGAAGAGCTACCGGAGTGTATCTCTTCGATTATAGGATGATACGGTGACAGACAGGGATCACAAAGGAAGGGAAAATCTCTACCATGGCCGCGGTCCGGGGGGAGGAAGGGAAAACGGTTTTCCCATGGAGGAACTGCATTTCCACAGCAGGGATGAAGCTCCAAGTCCCGATGATTACAGCAGGGAAAAAAACAGGAAGAGGGGGGTTTTTAAAAACAACCCATCGCTTCTGATTATTCTTGTTGATATTGTGGTGGTAGTCCTCGTAATGCTTTTTCTCATCCCTTTTCTCAGGCACGATTCAAGGGTGGATGATTTTCACGGCTATGAATTCTCACTCCATGGGTACCTGCATGATGGGATGGCCTATGCGAGCGTTACGGCCCAACCTGAGTATTCTCCCTCGGAATTATCGAATCCTCCCGGAGGGGAGGATTTTCCAGGGTTTTCTATAATCCTGAAGGTTATTGACACCGAACTTGAAGAGGAGCTCGAGCTAAAAAAAACCGGCGAACCGAATATCCTCAGGGCGCAGTTTCAACTGCCCGGATCGATGGGTGATAAGGACATTTACCTAGGGGCCGAGGTTGCGTATGAGGGTGATTCCGTCTCGCTGCAACGGAAATTATCCAGATAGGTTCGGATAGTTACAGATTAGTTTTTCCATAATGAGAATTTCTGTATTGACGATGCCCCGGGTATTATATATTTTGAAAGTATTAGAATAAGGGAGGAAGGGATATGATACAGTTCTACCTACTTGCAGTGGTTATGAATGTACTGGGAGGCATGTTTATGGCCGCGCCTTTGTTGGAGGGCAAGGTACCCGCGTTACAGAGTGTGCAGGAAGCTTTGAAGATCAATATCGCTTCCAGAATAATCCTGATAATCGCCGCGTTGGTGATTGGTGTATTTAAAATTCTCAGTGTCACAGCAGGAGATGTTGCCGTAGTAGGGGATCTTTTTCCGGCTCTTGGCCTGATTGTGATAGCCGCCGTGTTTTTCCTTGAGTATTACACCGAAGAATCGGAAGTACGTTCAGGTCTGATTGAAAGACTGCAGAAGATCTTCATTGGAAACAAAACGATTATCGGGATTGCACTGATTGTGATTGGTTTGCTCCACTTCCTGTTCCCGGGGGTACTTTTCCTTTAGAATCTAGATAATAATACTTATTGGAGTGCACCCATTGGCAGTACAGCATCGTTTGAGTAGAGTGTCTACAGCCGGAGTTGCATGCAGGGGAGAAAAGTACCTTGTGGCATTGCGAAAGCCGGGGACGACCATCGGTGAGAGCTGGGAGTTCCCGGGGGGAAAGAAACATGAGGATGAAACTCCAGGGGAAGCTTTGAAACGGGAATTCCGGGAAGAGTTTTCCGTGGATATCGTAGTGGGCAAAAAGCTCTACACCGGTTTCTTTTCAAATAACAGTACCGATTATCTCCTGGAAGCCTACAACATACAGCTGCTTGATGATGCCTTCGTACTAAAGGAACATCAGGCGGTTCGGTGGTTCAGTTTGAAAAACTTGAAACATCTTCCCATGGCCGATTCCGATAGAAAGATCTTAAGCTTTTTAGAAAAGAACTCTCCCCAGGAAAATTCTCTTTAATAATACGAAGTGCGATTTCTGTGGATGTGGTATGGGGGCTTGAGGAAGTCTATATAATAGTGCCGGGTGGAAGGATCCCGTTTTTAGGTATTACAATAATCCCGTCCACAATCCAATAACTGCCGTAATCACCGTCCTGGCGATCAATCGGGTCTATACCGATACGGCAACCGTCTCCTATACGTGCGTTTTTATCGATAATCGCCCTTTTTACAATAGTCCCCCTTCCAATCCCAATATTCGGCAGTCCCTTCAATTCATTTGCTTTTTTTTCTTCGTAGGTTTCATAATAATTTGCCCCCATCGAATAGACTCCGTCCAGACTGGCCCCCGATTCAATAAGGGTGCGGACACCTACCACTGAATTCACAATTGAAGCGTTTGTTATGATGCTACCCTCACCGGCAAGGGATTGACTGATCGTACAGAAGTTGATCTTTGTTGCCGGGAGATGGCGTCGATTGGTATAGATAGGCATCCGTTCATCGTAAAAATTGAACGCCGGGGTGAGGGATGCGAGGTTCAAGTTGGTTTCATAGAAAGCCTTGATTGTTCCAATATCTTCCCAGAATCCGTTAAATATATAGGTGTTTACATGTCGTTCTTCGATGGCTGTGGGAATGATCTCTTTGCCGAAATCGGTGTAGTTATTATCCAGAACTTTTTCCATGGTATCGGCGTTGAAAATATAGATTCCCATCGAGGCCAGATACTCCTTCGAATCGTCAACCGGTAAATTCTTTTCTTTAAGGATCTCCTTCGGAAATTTCATATGGGAAATGTCCGCTTCAGGGGCTGGTTTTTCCACAAAAGCCGTGGTTCGTCCCTTTTTATCAGAATTGACTATACCCAGACCCGTAGCCTGGGCCCTGGAAACGGGGATGGTTGACACGGTAATTTCCGCGCCGCTTTCCACATGCTGCTTGAATAGCTTCAGGAAATCCATTCGATAGAGTTGGTCCCCGGCAAGGATAAGGTAATGGCTTGGCCGCTGGTCTCTAAAATGGAGAAAGTTTTTTCTCACCGCATCCGCTGTGCCCTCGTACCAGCTCGAGGTGTTGAAGGTTTGTTCCGCCGCGAGTATCGCGATAAAACCATGGGTAAATACGTCAAAAATATAGGTATTCGATATATGATTGTGCAGGGAAGCACTGTTAAACTGTGTGAGGATATAAATCTGCTTGAATCCCGCGTTGATACAATTGGAAATCGGAATGTCGACAAGCCTATATTTGCCACCAAAAGGTACTGCGGGTTTTGCGCGCTCCTTTGTGAGGGGATAAAGCCTTGTTCCTTTACCGCCACCTAAGATGATTGATAATACTTTGTCCAATTGTTCCTCCTTGAATTATTCTCTCTTTTCAGAGTAGTGCAAGTTAATCCTAAGGTCAAGAATAACTTATGTCTGTAGGCCTGTAGGCCCGGAGATTTATATATACAGGCCCGGGGGTGCCGGGGCGAAGGGTGATGTATATTGCTTTCGGTTGCATAAAAGGAGGAGGACGGGTATCATCGGGTATGAATAAATCTTCACAGTTGCCCGCGGATTTGAGTGCTGTTCCTCTCTACTTTGTAGGGATCAAGGGAACGGGAATGTCCGCTCTCGCGGAATTGTGCTTGCGCCGCGGGGCTCAGATCTCCGGCTCAGATACGGAAGAGCAGTTTTATACGGATACGGTGCTCGGGGAGCTTGGAATCCCGTACAGCGAAGGGTTCCTCCCTGAGAATATTCCGGCGAATACCCGTTATGTGGTATACTCCGCCGCCTATGATCCCGATGAGCACGTCGAACTTCTGGAAGCCCGAAGGCGTAATATTCCAATGATAGAATATACACGGGCCCTAGGAGATCTTTCGAGAAATGTGTATTCCACCGGTGTCGCGGGGGTTCACGGGAAAACCACGACCACCGCGATCC
>CAZJIN010000281.1:0-4554 GCA_964545955.1 uncultured Sediminispirochaeta sp. | reverse complement strand
TTCGATGAGGTCAGAGAATATATCGAGGGAGACGATTCCCGTTTTATCGACTGGAATGTGAGCTCCCGGCTGGGCGTACCTTACGTTAAGACTTTTCGCGAGGAACGAGAAATGATCCTGTTCCTGCTGATAGATGTATCGGCATCCCTCCATTCGGGGACAGGACGGCTCAGCAAACAGGATATGGTGGCGGTGATCAGCTCCCTCCTCGCTTTTTCGGCGGTGCACAACAACGATAGAGTGGGTGCTGTTTTTTTCAGTGATCACATAGAAAAATGGGTTCCCCCGAGGAAGGGTAAAAAACAGGTGTTTCGGTTGGTTGAGGATATGATGCACCTGCAATCCGAAGGGAAGGGCTCCGATCTCTCTCTGGCCATCCGCACGGTCTATGAAACACTGAATCGGCGAGGGATATGCGTAATTATTTCCGATTTTCGGGTGAGCCCCAGCTGGCGGGAGATGAGTCTTCTATCCAAGAAGCATGACGTAATCGCGGTCAGACTGAGTGATCCTTCGGAGAAGGTGTTTCCCTTCACCGGGCTTGTGCATTTGCGTGATCCGGAGACAGACGATCGGATTACCGTTCCCGGGGGGAGTCCGAAGTTTCGCAGTTCCTACCGCAGTTTCTGGGAGGCTTACCACCTGTTCTGGGAGCGGGAGTGCAGACGGCGTCGCGTGGGGACTCTGACGATCAGTACCAACGATGATCCGGTCCTGAAGCTGATGCAGTATTTCCGAGGTAGGAAGAGAAGAAGATGAGATTTTTGCATAGGATGAGGGTTGCACTACTTTTTCTTTTCTTTCTTTTCGGGATAGTGCTGCGTGTCGGAGCACTCGAGGACGCACAGCTGGTGGAGCTTATGTTTCTTCCTCCGGATTTTTTTGTGGGCGATCGGGTGGAACTTCGGGCGGTCGTGACGCTCCGGCCTGGTTTGCGGATACTGCCTCCTGAGGAGCTACCGGTACTCGGGTGGATAGATCTTCACGATACGGTGGTGGAGCAGGATGGTGGAAAATGGGAAATTCGTATTGAATTTACCCCCTTTGCCCCTGGCACGAGGGCTTTCCCGGAGATCCGACTGGGAGATATTAGTCTCAGCGGTATCAAGGTAAATGTAAAATCGATCCTTCAAGAGCAAAATCTCGATTTCTTCGGAATCAAAAACCAGCTCCTTCTACCCGGTACACGACTTGGAATAGGGCTTCTGACGGTAGTGCTCTTCTTCGGACCTGTCCTGATTCTCACTTTCGTGGGGAATGCTTCCCGCGGGATAAAGCGTTTTATTTCCGTACACGCGGGGCGGCGTCCATACAAACGGCTTCACAGGGTATTAAGGGAATTGCGGGATAAGCAGGCTCATATGGGGAGTCGGAAGTTTTATATTCTCCTCTCGGAGGAATTCCGAAGGTACCTGTCCGCGCGGACGGGACGGGATTTTCTTACCATTACTTCCTCCGAGGTTCCCGATCTACTTCAGGAGGTGTTTCCCTCGGGAAAAACGAATGGGGTTGAAGAGATGATTCGACAGAGTGATCTGATCAAGTTCGGAGGGATCAACGCCGGAAGGAAACAGCGTGAGGAGGACCTCGGAATGGTCGAGGAAATGGCCGAAGGGCTGGAAGAGCATATTGAAAAGCAGCGACGCGAGATCGACCGACGGGGGAGGGGTCGCAAAAAAAACAGGAGGTCCGTGAAAAAGGCATGATAACCTTTGATTCCCCTGTTCTGCTCATACTTGCCGCGGTGATACCCACTCTCTTTTACCTTGCCCATCTGTGGAGCAAAAGGGGAGGGCATATTTCCTTTTCCTACACGATATGGCAAAAGGAGGTCCTTTCGGGACCGAAATGGCCGGCACGGCTTCTGATCTATTTCAGTTCCCTCCTTTTCTGGCTTGGCTTGACTGCACTGCTGATTGCACTGGCGGGGCCATCCATCTCCGAACGAGAGCGGGTATATCTCAATAGAGGCCTGGATATTCTCATAATACTGGACCAGTCCCCAAGCATGGCCGCCCAGGATTTTTCTCCGGAAAACCGCTTTGAGACGGCAAAGAATGTCGTTCGGGAGTTTATCGATCGGAGGAGGAACGACGCTGTTGGGTTGGTGACCTTCGGGACGGAGGCGGCCCTGCGGGTACCTCCTACGAAGGACTATGAGACTCTGAGCACGCGCCTGGATGGACTGGAGCTCATGGAGCTCGGTGAGGGTACGGCGATAGGAATGGGCATTGCCGTTGCATGTGTACATCTCACACACAGCTCGGCAGATAAAAAGGTGGCGATTCTTATTACGGACGGAGAGAATAATGCCGGTGAGATCTCCCCGGTATCGGCGGCGAAGATCGCCTCTGAAATGGGTGTAAAAATCTACACCATTGGTGTAGGGACACGGGGAGAGGTGGCGATCGAACTAAGAGACCCGGAAACGCAAAATATTATCAGGGGAAAAATAGAGAGCTACTATGACGAAGAACTGCTCAAGCAGATAGCAACTCTGACGGGGGGTCAGTTTTTTACCGCCGGTAGTCCCGGTTCCCTCAAGTCTGTGTTCAATGATATAGACTCCCTCGAAACGATACAGCAGAAAGTCAGAACCAATATCAGAACAGAACCTATTCACAGAGAAATTATCCTTCTCTCTCTACTGTTCCTTCTTTCGTCCTTTTTTATACGGAAGATAGTATTTCGGGAGGTTTTGTGATGCTGCTTTTTCCCGAATACGCATGGCTGGGATTGCTTCTTCTCCCGGTGCTCTATATTCTATATAGAAATTATCGTTTTGGTCGACACGAATTCGGCAGAATGAAGGGCAGCGGAGACGTGAACAGGCTTTTCGATGCCTTCACCATAAAGTGGTTTTTTTCTTCCCTTTTCTTCTTATTATCCCTGGTGTTTATTATTCTCAGTCTGGTGGGTATAAAAAGTGAAGAACGGGAGGTTCGGGATATCCCCGACGGTATGGATATCGTGTTTGTTCTGGATATATCCCGCAGCATGATGAGTGACGATATCACACCGAATCGATTAGAGCGTTCTCTCACGGTAATCAACCAAATCGTAAGCAGGAATGACGGTGCCCGTTTCGGACTGGTGGTTTTTAAGGGGAGCGGGCTTGTACTCGTTCCAGTCACTGAGGATATAGAGGCCCTTCATCAGTTCATCGATACGGTCTCTCCGGACCTTTTTTCATCCCGGAGTACCAACCTGGAGGCGGGACTGAGAACCGCCTTCTCCACGTTCCCCCTTGAGGAGGAAAGGCGGAAGGTGGTGGTTCTCATAACCGATGGGGAAGGACATGAGGGGGACGGCATTGAAGCGGCATCGGCGGCCAAAGAAGAAGAAATCGAGTTGAATGTGCTGGCGGTAGGAACTGAAGAGGGAGGCCGAATCCCCCTGGGGGAGGAACAATACCTGCGTGACCGGGAAGGGAACGTAGTGGTGACCAGTCTCAAAATACCGGAGCTGCGGCGTCTGGCCGATGCTGCCGAAGGAAATTTCTGCAGGATAGATTCGAACGGAACGGTGAATGAATTGATCGAATGTATGTCTATCGGCTCCGTTCAAAGTAGTATTCAGTTCATCGAGCGGGGGCGTTACGAACTCTTTCTGTTTATCGCGGCGGTGGCACTGATCCTCTCATTGCTTGTAAAGGTGGTACCATGGCACGGAAGCTATTAACGGCTCTGGGAATCTTCACGCTCCTTATTTTCGGATCCTGCTCACGGACCGCGGATTATCTGAAGGTTCTGGAGGGTAACTATTCCTATTCCCGGGGTGAATATATGGATGCCAATTTTGAATATATTCAGACGAAAAGAACAGGGCGTTTTCGTGGAAGAGTCGCCTACAATCTCGGAAATGTGTATCACTCTCTGGGAGAATCGCAGGCGGCCCTCGACGAATGGGGAGCCGCAGCGGAAACAGAGGGAGACCCGGAGCTTCTCTATCGAATAGCCTTCAACCGTGGAGTCCTGAGTTATGAACTGGGGGCATATCAGCAGGCGTATTCATATTTTCGACAGGCCCTGCGGATTGATCCGGAAGACCTGGAGGCGAAGGCCAACCTGGAGTTCTGCCTGCGCAAGCTCAACCCCAGGGATGATGGCGAAAAAGCCACGGAGGAAACGTCGGATGAAGAGGCGGGGCAGAAACTGAGTGAGGATGGTAAGCGGATACTTGAGTACATGCGTCGCAGTTCCACTACCCTGCTCAAACCTGATTATAATCCTGATCAGGACGATTCGGTAAAAGACTGGTAGCTCCGGAAGTGAAATGAGGAGATAATGAAAAAACATGTGGGTTTAGATGCCGTTTTTCTTATTCTTTTTCTGGTGTTTTCTCTACCGGAGGTCCTTAGTCAGAGTTCGGCTATGGTGACAACGGAGATTTCACCAAACCCGGTAGGACGGGGGGATAGATTTGGTATCACCATAGTGGTAGCAACGGAGAATTCCGATACGCTTACGGTGGAAGCCCCCAACCTTCCCGATAATATTGTCCTGTTGCGGGGACCCTATATTCGTCCCGTGTGGATCACTGTCGCCTCGGGGC